>CAVEDI010000044.1:0-5923 GCA_963614405.1 Oscillospiraceae bacterium
TTTGGTGGGCACTGCTGCATCTTGCTGGGCATCTTCGCCGTCGCGCTCATGCCTAAGACCGTCACGCGCGTCGCCCATTGCATCATCAATTGGCTTGAGCGCATTGGTGTCTCGGCCACTAAGATCGAGGGATGGCGCACGTTTGTCGATGGCGAGATCTACTCCTTCTCCGAGAAGTTCAAGCTTTCAGCCGGACATTTTTCTTCCATGCTGCTCACGGTGGTCATCACCATGCTGCAACTCGCGTTTTTCTACCTCGTGCCGTATTTCCTGATGCTTGCCTTTGGCCACCACGAGGTCGACTTTTTTTCGGTCATGGCCGCGAGCGCCTTTGTCCAGCTGCTGAGCTCTGCGGTTCCCTTGCCCGGTGGAACTGGTGGCGCTGAGGGCGGCTTTGCATTGTTCTTGGGTCATTTCTTTGGGTCGGCTTCGACCGCCGGCTATCTGCTGTGGCGCCTCATTACGTTTATTGCGCCGACCATTTTGGCTGCGCCCCTGCTGGGACTTAAGAGCGCCCACAACGAGAGCATCCATGCGCGCTGGGATCGCTTGATGCGCAAGCTCGGCCGCACGCCTCAGACGCCCTCTGCGCCCACTAAGCCGCACCCCGCGAATGCTGTTACTGTTGATCCCAAGAAGCACGCTCAGAAGGCTTCTGGGACCGCTAAGTCGGCTCATAAAGCCTATGTGCGCCAGACGGGCGACGGTATTCGCGTATCTCCGTCGGCGCTCAATAAGAAGAAGCACCCAAAGTCTCAGTAGGGCAGTCGTGCATTCTTCATGATGCGGGGCATATTTGTGCTGTATGGGGGATAATCCTCTTACGTAGATTATCTCTCATCTGTTGATGAATACTCGTATATCGAAAGGACACGCCCATGGCTACCAGCAAACCGCGTCTTGACCGCCGCATCGTTCGCAGCCGTAATGCCATCCTTTCCGCTTTCGAGCACCTGCTCATGGAAAAGCCGCTGGCAGACATTACGGTGAGTGCCATCGCGCGCGAGGCCAATGTCGACCGCAAAACCTTCTACGTGCACTTTGGCACGGTTGACGGCCTGCTCGATGCCATTGCCGTCGATGTGGTGGAGATGATTGTCGATTCGGTCGAGAAAACGCTTGCTTCCATGGACGGCGACACCAACGAGCGTGCTCTGGGCGCGGCGGCGACCTTCTTTAAAACCGTTAACGAGGCACTGTGCAACAACTTGGTGCTCAATCGTCAGCTGATCGAGAACATTCCGCTCGATGATTTTATGGCTCGTCTTCGTGCGCCGCTCGAACACGAAATTGCCGAGCGCGATCTGCTGCCCCAAGGTCTCAAGGACGAGATGTTCGACTACTATCTGGCGTTTTTGCTGTCGGGTATTATCGGTATCTATCGCACGTGGGCGCTGTCTGACGGCTCGGTTCCTATCGAGCGCGTCTCTGAGGTCGCCAACGACCTGACTCTCAACGGTCTGTCGAGTCTGGAATCTCGCTTCGAATAGCATCGATAATTCAACAACTTAAAGAAGTTGCGGTGGAATAGGGATCGTTTGGTTATTGGAAGGCCGATCTAGTCCCTATTTCACCGCAACTTAGTAAAACTGTTTTGATGGTAAGGCGGAGCAGCCTCGAAGATGAGCCTCGAGACTGCTCCGCTTCATTTCTGAGCGTTTGCCGTGTAGAACAGCATTAATCGCCGTTTTTGAGTATGCGGCCCTGTTTTTCGAACTTGTGCATGTCGCTATCGGCCATGCCCTGCGACTTGTCCTCGTGACGCTTGGCGTATAACGGATCGTCGGAGTCGTTCCAGATGCGGTCGGCGACAGGTGACCATGCCTCGGCGGCAGCCTGGGTCTTTTCGCGCAGCTGCTCGGGTGACTCCTTCTCGATTAGGTCGGTGCTCATTGCGCCACTCTCGGCGACCAGTTTGGGCAGCACGTCGGGATTCTCGAGCATGGGGCATGGTTTGAGGTAGTTGTTGTTAAACGGCATGTTCTCGTAGTACTTCATAAAGAGGGGAGAGTGCAGCGCGTCGAGTAAGCTCACATCGTGGATGTTGGCGTTTGAGTAGTGGATGAACACGCACGGCTCCACGTCTCCGGCGGCGTTGATGTGCAGGTAGCGGCGGCCGCCGGCGATACATCCGCCTACAAACTCGCCGTCGTTTTGGAAGTCGAGCGTAAACAGCGGCTTCTTCTCACGCATTTCGCGGATAAAGTGATACATGTGCTCGCGCTGCTCGGGCGTGGGCATGAGCTCGGGGGTTGCATTGCGGCCAACCGGCATAAAGTGGAAGTACCAGCAGAAGAGTGCTCCCTCGCCGATCATCCAGTCCATGTTCTCCTCGGTAGCAACCGTATCGGCATTGGCGCTGGTCCAACAGGTGGAGATACCAAACGGCAAGTCGCGCTCGCGCAGGAGTTTCATGGCGTGCTCGATCTTTGCGTAGGTACCTTCGCCGCGGCGGGCGTCGGTTGTGTGCTCATTGCCCTCGGCGCTGATGGCGGGGACAAAATTACCTACGCGAATCATGTCGTCGCAGAAGGCCTCGTCGATCAGCGTGGAGTTGGTAAAGCAGAGAAACACGCAGTCCTGATGTTTTTCGCAAATTCTGATCAGGTCGTGCTTGCGGACGAGCGGCTCGCCGCCGGTATAGATGTAGATATGCGTACCGAGCTCTTTGCCTTGTGTAACGATAGAGTCGATGTCTTCGAACGAGAGATTCTGCTTGTAGCCGTACTCGGCGGCCCAGCAGCCCGTGCAATGCAGGTTGCAGGCGCTCGTGGGATCGAGCAGGATGGCCCACGGAACGTTGCACTGGTACTTTTCGCGGTTCTTTTCCTGCTCTGGCCAAGCAAGCAGGTTGGCGTCGACAATGAGGGTCTTAAGCAGTTTGGTTCGCATCTGGGAATTGAGGCTGAATACACGCATGATTAGGTCATACCAATTGCCGCGGCTCTTGATGACATTGGTGAATGCCTCTCGCTGTACAGGAAATACGCGATTGGGGACCAGCTTGTTCACGAGGTCCATGATTTTGTCGATGTTTTCTTGCGGGTTGTCGTCGAGATAATCGATGAGCTTGTTGAGCGCTGCACGCTCTGCTGACTGTGTAAGCGACATGGGCATATCCTTTCACGTGCGCCTTGTGTGTGATAATACCCACTTGTGGATTAAACGAAGTATAAAGATTTGCAATGTGTCTATTCAACGAATCAATTTAATTTGGGGTGAAGCGTTATACGCCGACACCTTCTATGTTGCGGTGAAATAGTGTCAGATGGGGATGCGGACGATTTCTTGGGCCGCGCCTAGGCGTATCCATTGGAATCCTCCGATGCGCCTTCGCACGCTCGCATGACCTCGATACCATGCGAGCGTGCGAACTCGACGAGCTCTGCGTTGCGGGCGTTTATGGTGCCGAAGGCGGCGGGGCACACGATAAGGCGTGCGCAGTGGACGAGGAGCTCTTTGGCGCGGGCTATGGTTTTATCCCCGATTGGCTCGAAGGCGCGCTCGGCCACGCATTCCGTCGCCAGGTCGCGCGCGAGCTCGCAGTCGATGTCCCCTTCGTGCAGAACGCCCGCGTAGAACGCCTTGCCCTGCCGGATGAGCTGGCGAAACACAGCCGACCCCGTACCTGCGCCGGCGATGACGAACGTGTGCGCATCGCCGTGTGGGCGCCCAATTTCCACGCTGCCGAAGCGCTCGTTGAAGGTGCCATGTTGAAGGCCATAGAGCTCGCCAATCGTCTCGCGCGTGAATATGTCCTCGGGTGCGCCGGCGCGGAAGACCCGGCCGTCCTTCACGCAAATCACCTTGTCGGCGCTTTTCTGCGCGAGCTCGAGTTCGTGGATGGACATGATGACAGCCACATTCCGCGATTTCGAAAGGTGGCGAAGTATTCGCAGCAGGTCGATCTGGTAGCGGATATCGAGATACGACGTGGGCTCGTCGAGCACGAGCACACGCGGATCCTGCGCGATGGCTCGTGCGAGCATGACGCGCTGGCGTTGCCCGTCGCTTATCTGCATGAAGTCGCGCTCGGCGAGCTTTTCCACATGTGCGGTTTTCATGGCCTCGTCGACCCGACTATGGTCGTCGGGCGAGAGTGTGCCCATTCGCCCGGTGTAGGGATGCCTTCCCGCCTCTACGATATCGCGGCAGGTGAGGAGCTCGGTCCGGGGTCGATCTGTCAGCATAACGGCAAGGTTCCTTGCGAACTCCGCCGTCTTCCATCGGGAAATCTCCCGCTCGTCGAGCTCGACCGCGCCGGCAAGCGGTGCCAGATGGCGTGTAATGGTTTTCAAGATGGTCGACTTGCCCGAGCCGTTCGGCCCGATGAGCGCCACGACGTCGCCCGCGCGAACCTCCAGATCGACGCCTTCGACTACGACCTTCTTGTCGTAGCCCGCCGACAGGTCACTTATGCGGAAAAGCGGCGCTCCGTCAGCCTGCGTTTCGACCGGGGTTTCGAGGTTCGACTCCGCTCGGAGCGTTTTGGGCCGCGGCACAAATTTCCCCATCTACCTCACCCGCTTCTTCAACATGAGCGCGATAACCACCGGCGCGCCGAAGATGGCGGTGACGGCGCTGATGGAAAGCTCGACGGGGGAGAACAGCGTGCGCGCGATCAAATCGCAGCCCGCGCAGAAGATGGCGCCTCCCAAGAAGCACGCAGGAATCACGCGGATGGGCTTCGACGACTTTAGCGCCGACTTAACGAGATGCGGAACCGCGATGCCTACGAACGACACCGGACCAGCGAACGCGGTCACGCAGGCGGAGAGCATGCTCGCTAGAAGGACGAGCACCACGCGGAAGCATGAGACGTTCACGCCGACGCTTTTCGCGTAGGCTTCTCCCAGCTGGAAGGCGGAAAGGGGCTTCGATGTCGTGAATACGCATGCGCTCACGGTGATCACCACGACCGCGATGACCGCGACGTCGTCCCAGCTCGAACCCGAGAAGCTACCCAAGGACCAGTTGTGCAGGTTCACGATGGACTGGTCGTCGGCGAAGGCGATGAGGAAGTTCGTCGCCGCCGAGCAGATGTATCCCACCATGACGCCCGCCACGATGAGCATGGCCATAGAGCTTATGCGCCGTGCTATGAGGAGCACGAAGCCGATGGTGATAAGCGAGCCCAGAAACGCTGCGGCCACCATGGCCGGCGAGGACATGGCCTGGTTCGCGCCCAGAAGTACGATCATCGTAAGCGCGACGACGAACTTTGCGCCCGAGGAGACGCCCAAGATGAACGGGTCGGCGATGGGGTTGTTGAAAAACGTCTGCAGCAGGAACCCGGAGAGCGAAAGTGCCCCGCCGAGAAGCACGGCTGAAAGCACGCGCGGCAGACGAATCTCCCAGATGATCTGGATTTCCATGGAATTGGCCGCGCCTCCCGAAAGGATGCCGGGGATGTGGTCTGCGGGCACGAGCACGCTCCCGATGCACAGGTTGGCCCCGACGAGCACGATGAGGGCAACAGCGAGCAGCGCCGTCACGACGCGACACCGCGCGGCGCGCCCCGATTCGTCGTATGTCATGGAAAGCCGGCTTCTCATGGCGCTAGCCGAGCTTCCTCAGATAATGGAAGTTGCTCGCGTCATCGCCGGTGAACGCCCCGTGCAGCTCGTCGATAATGTCGGCGGTGGAAGTCATCTGCTGGTACATGTCGGCGCTTGTGACCCAGACGTTGCCGTTCTTCACGGCTTTGAACTGCGACAATAGCGCGTTTTTGCCTACGAAGTCGTTCAAGGTGGCAACCGATTCGTCGATGGTGCCGTTGTAGACGATAATGTCGGCATCCTTCGCCGTCGCGTAGAAGCGCTCCATTTCGAGCGTTACTGACGAACCTGACGTCGACGCCGTCTGCGCGTCATCAGGTTGAATCATGCGAATCGTGACTTTGCGCTGACGTTCAATAACCTTT
>CAVEDI010000045.1:0-3003 GCA_963614405.1 Oscillospiraceae bacterium
ACAGGAGGCCACTTAATGTGGCCTCCGTCGTGAGCAGGACTGTAGAGCAGGAAACTTAGCCCGTGCCGGGGCCGCTGAGCCCTGACCGGCGGGATACACAGGTTCAGATGGGGCTTTGATGCATGGGTGGTCTGTTGTTGTGCAAATGGGTATCATACTGTGGTTATTGCATCGACTCTGTGATGCATGTTTGTACGTTCCCGACGGTCGGTTTGCCAGAAGCGCCCCGTCGGTTGTTCCAGACCCGTTTCGAAGAAAGGAAACCACACTAACCTATGGCAGCTAAAAAATCATCTCCCTTGAAGATCATCCCGCTCGGCGGCCTTGACGGCATCGGTAAGAACATGACGGTCTTCGAGTGCGGCGACGACATGGTGCTCGTCGACGCCGGTCTCATGTTCCCCGACGACTCCCAGCCCGGTATCGACCTGGTGCTTCCCGACTACACCTATGTTCTGGAGAACGAGGAGAAGCTCCGCGGTATCGTCGTCACCCACGGCCACGAGGACCACACCGGTTCGCTTCCGTACCTGCTGCAGGACCTCAACAACAAGGTGCCCATCTTTTCGAGCAAGCTGACGCTTGGCTTTATCGAGGGCAAGCTTTCTGAGTTCCGCATCCGCGCGCCCAAGTTCCGCGAGGTCAAGGGCGGCAGCCATGTCAACCTCGGCGGCATCTCGCTCGACTTCTTCTCGATGACGCACTCCATCCCCGGCGCTCTGGGCGTGTTTATCCGCACCAATCAGGGCACCGTTATGCACACCGGCGACTTTAAGCTCGACCAGACGCCCATCGATGGTGTCACGCCTGACTATGCCGCTATCAGCCGCTTTGCCAAGCAGGGTATCGACCTGCTGCTGTCCGACTCCACCAATGCCACGGTTCCCGGCTTTACCAAGTCCGAGGCCGAGGTTGGTCCCAACTTGCTGCACGCCATCAAGAACGCCCCGGGTCGCGTGTTCGTCGCGTCGTTCTCGAGCCACATCCATCGCCTGCAGCAGATCTGCGATGCCGCCCGCAAGTGCGGCCGTAAGGTCGTTGTGACCGGTCGCTCCATGCTCACGAACACCCGCGTGGCGCGTGAGCTGGGCTACCTCAACATCGACGATGCCGATATCATCGATGCCTTCGACATTGATAACCTGCCCGACGATAAGATCGTCGTCATGTGCACCGGTTCGCAGGGCGAGCCGCTGTCGGCGCTGTCCCGTATGGCCAACGGCGAGCACAAGACGCTTTCCATCCACGAGGGCGATACCGTCATCCTTTCGGCAACGCCTGTTCCCGGCAACGAGAAGGCCGTCCAGCAGGTCGTCAACAGCCTGGCCAAGCTCGGCTGCGACGTGTGGGATAAGAACCGCGCTCTTGTCCACGTCTCGGGCCACGGTAGCCAGGAGGAGCTCAAGCTCCTGATGGCCATGGCCAAGCCCACGTACTTTATGCCGGTTCACGGTGAGGCCGTGCATCTGCGCGCCCATGCCCAGCTGGCCCGCAAGATGGGCATCAAGGACGATCATATCTTTATCCTCGATAACGGCGACACGCTCGAGATGCGCGGCGGTATCGTCAAACGCGGTACGCCCGTCGAGTCCGGCGTCGTCTACGTCGACGGCCTGCGTATCGGCGATACCGACCCCATCGTCCTGCGCGATCGCCAGAAGCTCGCCAACGACGGCATGGTCACGGCCGTTGCTATCGTCTCGCTCAAGCACAAGAAGATCGAGGCCATCGAGTTCTCGGGCCGCGGTGTCTCGTTTGCCATCGACGACCAGTTCTCTGAGGATGCCTCCGCGTCCATTATGAAGACGATCGAGAAGGGCAAGTTTAGCTTTACGAGCAGCGGCTCCGATGCCATTCGCAAGGCCGTGCGCGATTCGCTCTCCAACTTTATTTGGAGCCGTACGCGCACCCGTCCGATGATCATCCCGGTCGTCATGGAGGTTTAGTTTGGCGCGTGGATCTGCACAAAACGCCAAAGGCAATAAGGCCAATAACCAACCGGCATCTGCTAAGGGTGCCGGTTCCCATCTGCGTGCCAATAAGGGCCACGAGGCCGACTTCGACGATTTTGAGCCCTTGGTCGAGCCCTCGGCCAACCGCGATATCGCCGGCGTGGTCATCGCCGTTTTGGCGATTGCGTCCTTCATTGCCGTGATTTCGCCGGCGACCGCACCTGTTACGGCTGCGGTTGCTGGTTTCTACCACCTGGGCTTTGGTCTGGGCGCCTACGTGCTGCCGATCGTCATTTTGCTGTTTGCCGCCACACTCTTTTTAGGCGAGGACTCGCCGCTCAACGTGCGCTCTGTTGCGGGCGGCGCCGTGGTCTTTATCGCCGTCGTTTCCATTCTTTCGCTGATGGTGCCGGGTACGAGTGTCTCGTGTGGCCTTATGTTCACGCCGCAAAATTTGTCCGCCTCGGGTGGCTACATCGGTGCGTTTATTGCGAGTGCGCTGCAGAATGCCCTGGGTAAGCCTATCGCGATGGTAGTCCTGTTGGGCCTTGTCGTCGTGGGCTTGGTCATCATCGGCTTTTCGGTTGGCGGCGTGCTGCGCTCTGCTCGCGACCGCGCGGCCGATTTTGCCGAGCGCCGTCGTGCCGATGTTAACGCGAGTCCGTGGGGTGACGACGAAGCCCTGTCGGTGCCCGGCGTTGCCCGTCCGCACCTGAGCATTCTTCGTCAAAAGGGCTCCGATGCTGCAGTGACCACGGTCATGGGCAACGATGTGGACCCGGTTTTGGACAATGACGACGAGGACGAGGATCCGTTTGTCGACGTATCCGATGCCGTGGAGGCCGAGCGCGCTAAGACGACGCTGCTGCCGCGCCGCCATGCCAAGAAGGGCAAGGCTGCGCCTAAGCTCAATACGAGTGAGCCCGACCCGTCTTGGTCCGATAGCGAGATTGAGCTCACTGAGGGCGATGACGAGGACGACGAGGCGCCGATTGAGACCGCAAAGACAACTTTGCTGCCGTGTCGCCATGCCAAGCGCGAACAGGTAACC
>CAVEDI010000046.1:0-12224 GCA_963614405.1 Oscillospiraceae bacterium
CGGAGCAGGTCATGCTCCCCGCGGGCTACCAGACGGTCGTTTGCACGAGCAACTTTAACCCCGAGACCGAGCTCATGTACGTCGACAAGATGCTCTCGCTGGGCGTCGATGGCTTTATCATCCAACCCACGGCAAATTTCAAAGCCGTCCACGACCGCATCAAACGCGCCGGCAAGCCCGTCGTCTTTTTTGACGCGGCCATCTACAGCCCAGGCACCAGCTGGATCAAAACCAACCTCTACGACGGCGTGTACAATGCCACGCAGGCGCTTCTCGATGCCGGCTACGAGGACTTTTTCTCCATTGCCGCCAATATGACCGAAATGCGCACCCGCATGGAGCGTTTCCAGGGATATGCCGAGGCGCTGGCCGCGAATGGACAGCTCTACAAAGCCATCCCCATCGATCACAACAAGCCGTCAATCAACGAGCTCACCGAATACTTTAAATACAAGTTCAACCCCGCCAAGCGCACGCTCATCTTCGTGCAAAACCAATGGGCGCTTCCGCGCGTCTATAAGGCGCTTCAGCCCATGGTCCATCTGCTCCCACAGCAAATCGGCCTTTTGGGACTCAACTGCGAAGACTGGACCAACCTCACCACACCAACCGTCTCCACCATCATCGAGCCCGTCGACCAGGAAGGTCGCGAAGCAGCCGAAATGCTGCTCGCCCTACTTGACGGTAGCAGCGAACCCGGCGAGCAGCGCATTCTCGAGTGCAAGCTCAACTGGCTCGACTCCACCTCGATCTAGACCGCGGGATAAATTAATCAGCAGCGTTTATCCCAAATCTTAAGTATTTCTTCGACAGAACGGCCCCTGCCGGCTCCTGCTAGACTGGTAGATTCCCAACCGTCCATCCAGGAGCCTCAATGTCGCGCAAGTCCGCCTACAAGCAAGTACTTTCCATCGGCACCGCCGTGGTGCTGGGGTTTACGCTGTTTACGGGATCGCTCGACGAAGCTCCCAAGCTGCTGTCGCCGCAAAGCGATGAACAAGCGGCAGCTCTGGCCGAGAAGCAAAACGAGAGTCCCAGCCGTACCGACGACGAGGCGGACTTGGTCACCCGGCTTGAATCGGGAACAGCGAGCTCCGAGGACTCTCAAAATAGCCAAGACTCTGGCGATGGCTCCGATTCCGCCGCAACCGACGCCGGTGACGACACTTCCACAGACAGCGCCGCCACCCCCATCGACGAGGTTGAAAACCCCGATCTCGCCCGCGCCCGCGGTGTATATCTCAGCAGCATTCCCGACTACGCCGGCAACCCCTACGTTGCCCTTCGCGCCGACAGCACGCACCCGCTCGGCACGCCGTCATTCACGCTCGACGAGTATGAGCGTGCCACCGAAGAGGGCTGCTTTAAGAAATTCTCCAAGCTCGACCGCCTGGGCCGCACTCGCAAGGCGCTCGCCTGCGTAGGCCCCGAGTCGCTCGGACAGGGAAAGCGCGGCGATATCTCGCGTATCCATCCTGCCGGCTGGCACCAGCAGCGCTACGACTTTATTCCGGGCCAGAGCCTCTACAATCGCTGCCACCTCATCGCCTGGTCGCTCTGCGGCGAGAACGCCAATCGCAAGAATATCCTCACCGGCACGAGCTATCTCAACGAAACGGGCATGCTGCCGTTTGAAGAGCAGATTCTTAACTACATCCACGACACGGGCAACCACGTGCTCTATCGCGTCACGCCTATGTACAACGAGGAGGAGCTTGTCTGCCGTGGCGTGCGCCTTGAGGCGCAATCGGTCGAAGACCACGGCAAGACCCTCTGCTTCCACGTATATTGCTACAACCTGCAGCCGCACGTGCAGATCGACTATGCCACCGGCCGCAACCAGGCATCCGGAGACTAGTGCCGACCGCGCCGCCCGTAACCCAAAATAATGATCCGCAATCCTTCCGTCGCATACGGATCAAATAAGGCCGCCTCGGTTACCCAGGGCGGCCTTTTCGTCAGCACCTACATTGCGGGCAAAACTGCACGCTACTTGGCGCGGCCCTCCTCATAGCGCTCCACGAGCTTGGCCTGAACGTCATAAGGAACCTGCTCATAGCCGGCGGGCTTCATGGTAAAGTCGCCCGTGCCGCGCGTGATAGAGCGCAGGCGCGTCGAATAATCCGTCAGCTCGGCCAGCGGTGCCTGGGCAATAACAACGGTATCGCCGCGTTCATCGGTCTCCATGCCCGTCACGCGACCGCGCGAGGCCGAGATGTCGCCCATCACGGCGCCGGCGTAGCTCTCGGGGATAGTCACCGTAATTTCCTCGATGGGCTCCAGCACCACCGGGTCGGCATCGGCGCACGCCTTGCGCAGGCCGATGCGAGCCGCCGCGCGGAACGCCATCTCGTTGGAGTCGACGCTGTGATACGAGCCGTCATACACCGCGACGCGAATGCCCGTGAGCGGGTAGCCGGCGATAATGCCGTCCTTCATGGTCTCCTGAACGCCCTTGTCCACGGCGGGGATGAGTGAGCGCGGGATGCGGCCACCCACGACCTCGTCAACAAACTCATAGCCGTCGCTCGTGCCGTCGGGCCCAATGAGCGGCTCCACGCGCAGCCAGCAGTCGCCGTACTGACCGGCGCCGCCGGTCTGCTTCTTGTGGCGACCCTGAGCGCTTGCCGTGCGACGGATGGTCTCGCGATACGGAATGCGGATCGGCACGCTCTTTGCCACAACCTTGGTACGGTCCTCCAAACGGTTGAGCAGCACCGAAACCTGTGCCTCACCCACGGCGGAGATGATAGTCTGGCCCGTCTCCTCATCACGATCGATGCTCATAGTCGGATCAGCCTTGCAGGCCTTCTCGATAAACGTGTAGAGCTTCTCCTCGTCACCGCGGTTCTCGGCCTCGATGGCAATGCGGTACTGCGAGTTGGGGAACTTAAACGCCGCAGCCTCGACCTTGCCGGTAATCGAGAGCGTATCGCCCGTCTCGGCCGCCAGCTTAGGCGCCACGATGATGTCGCCGGCATAGGCGTGGCCGACCTCGGTCATGTCGCGGCCGCACATCACATACAGATGAGCCAGACGCTCACCCTTGCGTGTGCGCGCATTGATCAGCTCAAGGCCCGGCTCAAGCGTGCCCGTCAGCACCTTGATAAAGCTGATGCGACCCTGCTGCGGATCGGCCAGCGTCTTAAACACAAACGCCACCGGACGGTCATCGTCACTCGAGATCTTAAGCGAATCGCCGTCGATAAGCGGCATCTCGCCGTAGTCGGTCGGCGCCGGGAAGTATGTGGCGATGTCGTCCATCAGCGAGTTGACGCCCTGCTCCTTAATGCAATCGCCCGCAAAGACCGGCACAAAGATGCGCTCGGCGATCGCCTTCGACAGCAGGCCTTCAAGCTCCTCCTGCGTCAGCGTCTCCTCGCCTTCCAAGTACTTCATCATCAGTTCGTCGTCAGCCTCGGCCACCAGCTCGCACAGATGGTCATGGGCTTCCTCGGCCTGGGCACGATACTCCTCGGGAATCTCCGACTCAACGGCTTCGGTGCCGTTGCAATGGCGCGCCTTCATGCGTACCAGGTCGATGATGCCGTCAAAGTCCTCGCCCTCGCCCCAGGGAAGGGTCACGGCGCCCAGGCGCGTGCCAAAGCGCTCTTGCAGCAGGTCCATCGTGGTCGCAAAGCTGGCCTCGGAGCGCGACAGGCGGTTTACGAACACCGCACGCGCCAGGCGCAGGTCCTCGGCGGCATACCAGAGCTTAACCGTCGTAGGCTGCGGGCCGGCCTCGGCGTCGACCACAAACAGAGCCGTCTCGCAGACGCTCATCGCGGCAAAGGCATCGCCGATAAAATCGGGGTAGCACGGGGCATCGAGCACATTGATGCGCGCGCCCTTCCAGTCGATCGGCGCGATGGTCGTCGAGATGGAGAATGAACGCTTGACCTCTTCGGGGTCATAGTCGAGCGTGGGCTTGGTGCCGTCGTGGCCGCCCAGGCGGGCGGTCTTGCCGGAAAGGTGGAGCATGGCCTCGGCGAGTGAAGTCTTGCCCACCCCGCCTTGGCCTACGAGCACCACGTTCCTTACGTTACCGGTCTTGGGAGCACCCATGATGACCTCCTTGCAGGGCCGCGCGCAATGCGCGACGCCAACGGGGAGAGTTCGCGGTCGGTGCCATCCCGGGAGCAGCATGGTCGGCAACCGAGCCGACTCACCCTCCAAATGTCCTATGCCACCACCCTACCCTCACGGGCGGCCGTCCATGCATACCTTTCGGCGCACGTATGAATACAGGCGGCGAGAGGAAGAGACAAGCTTGTGAGGCGATTATTGAACCCCGTCGATGCAAACAAAAAGCCGCCACAGACCGTAAGACCTGCGACGGCTTCGCCTCAATTAATAGTTGAGTAAATACCTGAGCCTATCCCTCGATACGGCTCAAGAACTCACGGGTGCGCTGCTCACGCGGATGGTCGATGACCTGCTCGGCAGGACCCTCCTCGACAATGCGGCCGCCATCCATAAAGACCACGCGGTCGGCAACATCGCGCGCAAACTGCATCGCGTGGGTCACGATCACCATCGTCATATTCTGCGCGGCAAGGTCTTTAATGACATGCAGCACCTCGGCCGTCAGCTCGGGATCGAGTGCCGAGGTTGGCTCGTCAAAGAATAAGATTTCCGGATCGAGCGCCAGGGCGCGGGCAATACTCACGCGCTGTTGCTGACCGCCCGAAAGCTCACACGGAACCTTGTTCTCGTTGCCCGTAAGCCCCATCTGCGCGATCAACTCGCGCGCACGAGCTTCCGCCTGCTCGCGCGGGCGCTTAAGCACGCGGATCGGCGCGTCGATGATGTTTTTCATCACGGTATAGTGCGGGAACAGGTTGTAATTTTGGAACACCAAGCCGAATCGCGAGCGTGCCCGCTTGGGCACATCGCCCTTCGCATAGACCGCGCCCGAACCCGCATCCGTCGCAACGGCAAGGTCACCAAACGAGAGCGAGCCTCCGTCGAGTGTCTCGAGCAGCGTGGCACACCGCAGCAGCGTGGACTTGCCGCCACCCGAAGGCCCGATAATCGCCACGACCTCGCCACGCTTGACCTCGAGCGAAATATCCTTGAGCACCTCATTGCCGCCAAACGCCTTGCGCGCGTTCGCTATATTCATTACCGTTCCGGACACGGGAACCTCCATGTGTTTAAAAAGACAGCGAGCGTGTGACTGGCGAGACAATGTGCTCCGAAAGAGGAGCGCCGCGTACTTCTGTACGCAAGCGACGGTTTGAGGAGCAGATTGGCCGTCAGGCACACGCGCAGCGTCGAGCAGTCCGCCGTTCGTTAGAACGGCGGAACGATCTAGTCATGATAATAGTCCAGCTTCTTTTCGGCGGCGCCCAGCAGCATCTCGACCACAAAGTTAAAGACCCAGTAAATCAGCGCCGCGATCGCAAACGGCACCATGCTCACCTGCGAGGCGACCAGCGCCTTGGCCGTCGAGAACATCTCGCCCACGCCGATGGCAAACGCCAGCGACGTATCCTTGACCAGCGTGATGATCTCGTTGCCCATCGCCGGCAAAATGCGCTTGGCAACCTGCGGCATCACGATATACAGAAACGTCTGCATGCGCGAATAGCCCAGTACCTCGGCTGCCTCGTATTGACCGCGCGGAATGGACTGCAAGCCCGAGCGATAGATCTCGGCAAAGTAACCGGCGTAGTTGATGATGAACGCTACGACGCACGCCGTCCACTTGGAATCGGGCGTGAGCGAAATGCCAAACACGTAGTACGGGGCAAAGTAGATGGCAAACATCTGCAGCATGAGCGGCGTGCCACGCATGACCGAGATATAGATGCGCGCAATCCAGCGAAGCGGCGCGATTTTGCTCATGCGCATAAACGCCACGGGAATTCCCAGCGGAATCGACCCCAGCAGCGTCAGTACAAACAGCTGCAAGCTGACCAAGAATCCCTGGCCAAGCATCTGCATCATGACCTGAATAGACAACCTAAGCTCTCTTTCGCGACAACAGAACAGCAAACCCAATGCTAAAGCGGGTTTTCCAGGTGCTCGAGTTTGCCGTGAAAGAGGAGTGCCGCGTACTAAATGTACGCAAGCGACGGTTTGAACGGCAAAATCGGGTGCCTGGGAAAGCCGCTATTTCAGAACCCAGTTGTCGAAGGAAAGACCGTAATCCGCATACTTGTCGCACAGGTCCTTGACCGTGCCGTCCTCATAGAGTGCCTTGAGCGACTCGGTCACGGCGTCGGCCGACTTGGTGTCCCCCTTCTTAAAGCCGACGGCGTAGTGCTCGCTGGACAGCGGCTCATCAAGCTGCGTATAAGCATCGGGCTTGGCGGCAAGCTGATACTGGGCAATCGAAAGGTCGCAAGCCACGGCATCGACCGCGCCGCTCTCGAGCTGCATAAAGGCCGTGTTGTACTCGCCGATCGTGTCGAGCGTGGCAAACGTCGCCGCCAGATCCTTCTGGTCACCCTCGAGCACATCCTGCGCAGCGGAATCGGTCTGGGTAATCACGGTCTTGCCGGCAAGATCGTCCCAGCTCTTGATGCCCGCATCCTTCTTTACCACCAGCACCTGCTCGTTGAGCATGTACGGCTCGGAGAACGTGTAGTCGTCCTCGCGACCCTCCATGGTAAAGCCGTTCCAGATGCAGTTGATGGCGCCGGAGTTGAGCAGCGTGTCCTTGGCATCCCAATCGATGGCCTCGTATTTGACCTCCCAGCCCTGCTTATCGGCAACAGCCTTGGCAAGATCGAGATCAAAGCCGGTGTACTCGCCATCGTCGCCCACAAAGCCGTACGGAGGATAGGACTTATCAAAGCCCACCACGAGCTTCTTGGACTCCGCAGCGCCCTTCACATCCTTGGCCGCGGCAGAGCCAGCAGCGGAGCCCTTGCCGGCACCACCGCCGCAGCCGACAAGACCAAGGCCAAGCACCGTGGCAAACGAGCCGGCTAGACCAACAAACTGACGACGAGACATATCGGTATTCATGGTATTCCCCCTTGGTGGCACTTTAGTTAGGTAAAGTGAGTCATGTAACGTTCAGAATCATACACTCTACCTTGATAAAGTACAAGGGAGGGTTTGCCCGGCGTGGGCGGGGAGCGGCGCGTAATTAAGTTTCCTGCTCTACAGTCCTGCGCAAGACGGAAAGCACAAGGTTGGTGCGCCCGGAATGCCGGCAGCCGTCACGGTATTTAATTTGCTGCTCTACAGTCCTGCTCACGACGGAGGCCACATTAAGTGGCCTCCTGTTCGTGCGGAACTCGCGACAAATTAAATACCGTGACGGCTGCCGGCATTCCGGGAGACAACGTGCTCGAGGCCTTAAATAAGCGTCCCCTCCAATCGGGCACGTTGAATGCACGGTACAATTGCTTCGGACTTTTCTTTTATTTAATAGTGGGGTTAATTCATGGCAGAATCTCGTGCGGAGCGTAAGGCTCGTCGTGCTTTGATCGAGGCGGCTGAGGGGTCGAAGGAGGAGAAATCTTCTACGAAATCCAAGTCTTCTAAAGCTGCAAAAAGCAAACCGACCAAGAGCAGAGCTAAGACCAAGCGTTCTGACTCTCGTCGAGGCGGGGATAAAGCGCCTCAGACTCGTTCCAAGCGCTCGCATAAAGATCCGGCTTCGTCTGCGCGTAAGGCTGTGGACCCCAAGTCTCCTTGTTCCATCATGAAAGCTTGCGGTGGGTGTACGGCGCTCAATCGTCCTTATAAGAAGCAGCTCGCCGCCAAGCAGACTGCTATGGAGGAGCTTTTTGCTTCGCTTTGTGAGCGTGAAGGCATTGCTGTAGATCCTATTCGTGGTATGGGTGTCACCCTGGGCGACCCGGGCAAATATCCTGCGCCGCGCGGTTTTCGCCATAAGGCCGCCACTCCCTTTGCCCCCGGCAAAGAGGGCACTGTCCGGTGCGGTTTCTTTGAGCGCGGCACGCACAAGATCGTTGCCGTACCCGAGTGTCCTGTCGAGGCGCCGGGCACTCGTCAGATTCTCAACGGCATCGCACGCGAAGCTGAGCGGTTGCATATTCCCGCCTTTAACGAGGACAAGCATCTGGGCTTGCTCCGCTATGCCGTCGTCCGCTGCGGTTGGCGTACCGACCAGGTCATGGTTACGCTCGTGACCGCCCAGCGTGACTTACCGCATGCGCAGGAGTTCTTTGAGGCTGTCGCCGCACTCAATCCGCGCATCGTCACCGTCGCCCAAAACATCAACGGACGTCCCGGCAACGCCATCCTCGGCGAGGAAACCCGCATTGAATATGGCGCCGAGTGCATGCGCGACCAGCTGCTCGGTTGCGAATTCGATATCTCCCCCACCGCGTTCTATCAGACCAATCCGCAGCAGACCGAGCTACTCTATCAGCTCGCTATCGACGGCATGGATCTGCACCAGGGCGATGTGCTTATGGATGCCTACTGTGGCAGCGGTACCATCGGTCTTTGCGCAGCTAAAGATGCCCAGAACAAGGGTATCGGCATTATGCTGCTCGGCGTGGAGCGCAACCCGGCGGGCATTGCCGACGCACGCCGCAATGCCGAGCTCAACGGCCTCACCCGCAGCGCTTGGTTTATGGTCGACGACGCCACCGATTACATCCTGGATGCCGCCGATAACAACGAGCGGGTCGATGTCCTTTCCATCGATCCGCCGCGCGCCGGCTCCACGCCCGAGTTCCTCGAAGCTGCCTGCGCGCTTAAGCCGCGTCGCATCACCTATATCAGCTGCAACCCCGTGACCCAAGAGCGCGACCTTCACCAGCTCCTCGACGGAGGCTATCGCCTGCTCAAGATCACGCCAGTCGACATGTTCCCCCATACCGACCACACCGAAACCGTAGCGGTCCTCGAACGCCGCTAACCAACCTCAGTAGATTTTTGGGACAAGAAAGGGGGCGACCCGTCTGGGCCGCCCCCTTCGCTTGGTTTATAAACTCCGCTACATCCCCTTGCGCAGGTCGCACACGCCGGCTGCCGCCATCTCGCGCAGCAGCGTCTCGCGGTCGCGCGTCACGATCAAATCCAGCGGGAAGTGAATCTCGTCGAGCATCTTGCGCGCGTGATCGAGCTTGCCAATGGCCATGCCAATGTGGGCATCGGTCGACACGCCAATGCCCACGCCCAGCTCGGCGCAGCGCTCGGCGATCTTGCGGCATGCGGCCCAATGCTCAGTGTCGACACCGTGTTCAAGACTATGGTTGTTGATCTCGATAATCTTGTGCTTGGCCTTAGCCGCCAACAGCACCTCGTCGATATCGAACGGCACGCCCGAACGCCCCGTGTGACCCAGCATGAACACCTTGGGGTGCTCCAGGGCATTGATATACATCTCGGTCGCCTGGGCCAGCGTCGCGCCCTCAGCAATCTGCGGATTATGCACGCTTGCAACCAAATAATCCAAATTACGCGTAACCAAATCGAACAGCGAATGCTGACGGCTGTACGAATCGCCGGCGATATCGAGCGTGACAGGAGTGTCCTCGCCAAACAGGCTTCCGTCCAGCGAAACGATATCGGCCTCGGCGCCACGCAGCACCAGCACGCCGCTCCAAATGCGCGGCCAGATATCCTGGTTGATAAAGAATTGGTAACTGCGCAGGTCATTGGGACAAGCCGTAACCATAGAGCTCAGATGGTCGGCAGATCCGAGCACCTGCAGGCCACGCTCTGCCGCCCAATACACATTCTCCTCAATGGTCGAATATGCATGCGCAGAGAACATCGTATGGGTATGAATGTCACAAGAAAGCAGGTAGGGCATCAGGTCTCCTTATCTGGCACGGCCGTCGCTTATATTCATTGTACGCATAGCCTTCGATAGTCGTAAAACCACTCCATCCCAAAGACACAACGTCCATGACAACGGGGTCTGGCTTAACACCAAACCCCGTTTCACGTAAAACATTGTAGGCAGAGCGCTTTACTTTTAACGATACTCGTCCGCCAACTGTTTCCAAGCGGATAGCGAATTGATAATCGTTTCGTAACTCACGCAATAGCCCAGGCGGAACCAACCCGGCATACCAAAGCTGTCCGAGGGAACCGCAAGCAACTCATACTTCTTTGCACGCTCGCAAAACGCATTCGCATCGGGTTCCAGCGCCTTCACCCACAGGTAGAATGCACCATCCGGCTCAACATAGGTGTAGCCGTACTCCGCTAGTGCGTCGGTAAGCGCGGTGCGGTTGCGCGCATAGGCCTCGACATCGCTCGGCTCATCGATGCAATCGATGATTACGCGCTGGAAGAGTGCCGGTGCGCATACAAAACCTAGCGTACGGGCAGCACCCGCAACAGCCGGCATCAGACGGGCAGCCTGCGGATTGGTGTTGGGAACCAAGATCCACCCCACGCGCTCGCCCGGCAGCGACAGCGACTTGGAATACGAGTAGCACACCACGGTGCTCTCGTAGATCGAGGGCACCCAAGGCACCTCGGCACCGTACACGATCTCGCGGTACGGCTCATCCGAGATGAGCATAATCGGATTCTCGGGATCGCGCTGAGCGTTGGCCTCGCGCAGAACATTGGCCAGTCGCGTCAGCGTGTCGCGCGTATATACGGCGCCAGTCGGGTTATTCGGCGAGTCGATGATGACGGCAGCCGTATTATCGGTAATCGCCTTGAGCACGTTGTCCACGCTCAGCTGGAACGTATCTTCATCGGCGAGCGCCTCAACACACGTACAGCCGGCCTTCTCAATCCAAACGCGATACTCCGGAAAGTACGGGGCGATAACAATAACCTCGTCGCCCGGGTTCGTAACGGCGTTGAGCGTGCAGGTGAGCGAAGCCGCGGCACCCACCGTCATAAATACGTCTTTGCCCTCATAGCTCGTGCCAAAACGGCGGTTGAGCGACTCGGCCACGGCGGTACGGCACTGCGGCAGACCCGGTGCAGGCGTATATCCGTGCAGTTGGTCGCTCGGCAGCTCCAAGGCCTTCTTAATGGACTCAGCCACAGCGGCAGGTGCCGGAACGCTCGGGTTGCCCAGTGAGAAATCGAACACGTTTTCCGCGCCGATCTGTGCCTTGCGCTCAAGACCATAGCTAAAAATCTCGCGGATGATGGAGCTTTCCGCACCGCGAGCATACATAGTTTCGTTGATCATCTGTTCCCCTTTCGCATAGGCGCTATTGTACGCTTTAGCCGAGCAAAGTGTCGCAGTAATGTTGATTGGGGACAGACTTAAATGCGTGAAAACGCTCATTTAAGTCTGTCCCCAATCAACAGACGGCCCCATATCGCTCAAAAGAAAAAGCCTCCGCAGGTTTCCCCGCGGAGGCTTTCGCCACAAAGACTATTTGTCGGCGTCGGTGTCGGCACCGGCATCGACGGCATGGTCATCGTCAGCATCATCGGATGCGGCTTCGGCATCCTCCTGCATGGCCGCCTGAGCAAAGGCCGCGGCATCAGCCGCCAGCTCCTCCTCGCTCATACGGGGCGCGCGCTTCTTGGTCGGCATGCCGGCCGCCTTGGCATTGCGCTCCTCCTTGGCCGCCAGGATATCGCCCTCGCGCTCAAGGTAGGCATCCCACTCGTTGTCGAGCAGGGCGTTCACGGCGTCGCCTTCGACGGTCTCGCGCTCAAGCAGCACCTTCGCCATCAGATCGAGCTGATCGCGACGGGCGTCCAGGATCTCGACCGCACGACGATGGGCCTCACGCATAATGCGCTGAACCTCGATATCGATGCGGCGCGCCGTCTCCTCGGAGTAATCCTGGTGATCGGCGTAATCGCGACCAAGGAACACCTGATGTTGCGCCTCGCCAAACACTTGCGTGCCCAGCTCCTCGCTCATACCCAGGCGCGTGACCATCTCGCGCGCCATCTTGGTTGCGCGCTCCAGATCGTTGCTCGCGCCCGACGTAATGTCATCGCACATGAGCTCCTCGGCAACGCGACCGCCCAAGAACACGGCGAGCTCGTCGAGCATCTCGTTCTTGGTCTTGAGGAAGTGGTCCTCCTGCGGAAGCTGCAGCGTGTAGCCCAGAGCCTGACCGCGGCTGACGATCGAGATCTTGTGGACCGGATCGGAGTGCTCCAGGATATGGCCCACCAGGGCGTGACCGCTCTCGTGGTAGGCAATCGTGGTGCGCTCGGCCTCGGTCATCACGCGACCCTTGCGCTGCGGTCCGGCAATCACGCGCTCCATCGATTCCTCGACCTCGTCCATCGAGATCACGGAACGATGACGGCGAGCGGCCAGCAGCGCAGACTCGTTGAGCAGGTTC
>CAVEDI010000047.1:0-2066 GCA_963614405.1 Oscillospiraceae bacterium
GATCATCGTCATGCCCTGCTGGGCCAGACGGACCATGACCTCGAGCACCTCGTTGATCATCTCGGGGTCAAGGGCACTCGTGGGCTCGTCAAAGAGCATGGCCTTGGGTTGCATGGCAAGCGAGCGGGCGATGGCTACGCGCTGTTGCTGGCCGCCCGAGAGCTGTGCGGGCACCTTATCGGCCTGCTCGCCCACGCCCACGCGGCTCAGCAAGTCCATGGCGCGCTCACGGGCCTCGTCCTTGGAGACACCCAGCACATCGACCGGCCCCAGCATGACGTTTTGCAGTACGGTCATATGTGCAAACAGGTTGAACTGCTGAAACACCATGCCCAGTTCGGCGCGCATGCGGGCAAGATCCTTGCCTTCTTGCGGCAGGGGCTCGCCCTCGATGAGGATTTCGCCCGAGTCGATGGTTTCCAGGCGGTTGATGGTGCGGCACATGGTCGACTTGCCCGAGCCCGAGGGACCGATCACAACGACGACCTCGCCGCGGTCGACCGAGAGATTGATGTCGTTGAGGACGTGTAGATCGCCATAGTGCTTATCGACGTGTCTGAGCTCGATCAGCGGCTGATTGCCGGTGGAAGAGGTGCTCTGTGCCATGGTGCTCGGCTCCTTATGACTCGAAATGGTAAAGCGTTAGCGGATGATGGTCGCGCCGGTCTTGTGCGAAACATAGACGGCAGCCTTGTTGATTGCGACGTTGATGAGGATGTAGATGACCGCGATAACCAGGTAGACCGACACGAGGGCGTCGTAGTTGGTAATGAGCACGCGGGCATTTTGCATGAGGTCGGGGTAGCTCACCACATAGGCGACGGTGGTGTCTTTGACTACGACCACAAGCTGCGAAATCAACGACGGAATGATAAACCGAATAGCCTGCGGCAACACGATTTTAAAGGTGATTTTAGCCTTGGAGAGACCGAGCGCCTGGGCGGCTTCGACCTGGCCGCGCGGCACGGCGTTGACGCCGGCGCGGAAAATCTCGGCCAGCACGCCGGCGGCAGCGAGCGCGACGGGAAGTGTGAGCATCCAAAACGACGGCAGCGCGATCTTGTACTGGGGCAGCACCAAAAAGAAGAAGTAGATGAACAGCAGGCTCGGCACGCCGCGGAAGAAATCGGTGAGCACGCGGCAGACCAGCTGGAGCGGCTTAATGTCGCTGGTGCGGCCGAGCATAAGGCCTAGGCCCAGCACCAGCGCGATGGCGCCAGCGGTGAGTGCGACTTTAACGGTGCCCTCAAAGCCGGCAAGCAAGAACTTCCAGGTGGTGAGGTGCGTAAAGAAATACCAGTAGTGGACCGAAAGCTGACCGGTCACATAAAAGCGCTGCAGTACCAGGACGGCGAGTGCGGCCACGGCAACAAGCGAGATGGCGGTGCCGATGCGAATCTTGGCGCGCATCTTGGGGCCGGGAGCCTCGTAGAGCGCATCGCGCATGGTAAGCGCAGGGGAGGAGTGCTTGCTCATCGGAGGATCCTCACCTTCTTATCGATGTAGTTGCCAATGTGGCTCACCACAAAGGCCGTGCCCAGGTAGCCGAGCGCCGAGATAAAGAACGCGGCGACGCCTCCGAGCGAGCGTGTGTTGATGTAGCTCACCACGCCGGTGAGCTCCTGCGGTTTAAGCGGCACCTGGCTGCCGAGCGCGGTGGTGAGCATGACGGCGATAAAGAGGTTGGTCATGGGCAGCACGCTCGAGCGCAGTGCCTGCGGAATCACGATCTTGGCGAGGATACGGCTGAAGCTCATGCCCAGCGAGCGGGCGGCTTCGACCTGGCCGACGCCGACGGTGTTGATGCCGCTCATAAAGTTTTCGGAGCCAAAGGCCGAGCCCAAAAGGACCGTGGCGACGATAACGCAGGTGCGGTAGGGCAGGACGACCTTGAGCGGCGGCAGCGCATAGACGACGATGATGAGCAGCGCGATGCCGGGGATGTTACGGAAGACCTGGACATACAGGTCGCCAAAGACGCGCAGTGGCTTGAGCGGCGACACGCGCATCACGGTGACGGCGACGGCCAGCACCATGGCGATGGCAAACGACTCAAGCGTCATGCC
>CAVEDI010000048.1:0-11164 GCA_963614405.1 Oscillospiraceae bacterium
AGGTAACGGGCATTCGTGGTCTGGTGGTCGGCCGTCGCGTGCGGATACGGCACGAGCACCGAGGGCACGGCAAGCGCGGCGATCTCGGCCACGCTCGAGGCACCGGAACGCGAGAGCACCAGATCGGCCGCAGCCAGCATATCGCCCATGTTGTCGATGTAGGGCTGGACACGATAGCGCTTCGCCTCCTCGGGCGTCAGCGCCAAAGCGCGCTCGGTCTCCTCAAAGCCGTCGGCACCCGTCGAATGCAAAACATAGAGATTCTCACGCGAGAGCAGCTCGTTTTTGAGCGAAGCCACGCGCTCATTAAGATGCTGGGCACCGAGCGAACCACCAAAGACGAGCAGAAGTGTCGCGTCCTCGGGCACCCCGAGCGTCTTGCGACCGCGAGCGCGATCGCCCTCGATTACCGAACGACGCACGGGATTGCCCGTCATGAGCACATGGTCGGGGTCGCCCTCGCGCTCAAAGACCGCACGGGCCGCAGGTACCGAAATGCACACGCGGGCGGCATGTGAGTTCATCATCTTATTGGCCAGACCCGGAACAGAGTTCTGCTCGTGCAGCAGATACGGAACGCCGGCGCCCTTGCACCAACCCAGCAGCGGGACCTCAACGTAAGCGCCAAAGCCGATAGCGGCATCGGGCTTACCGACCTTCGAGAAGTGACGGGCAAGCGCGCGCTTCGCCTTGTTGACGCGACACAGCGAGGTCAGCGCCGTCCAGGGACGGGAGCGATCGAAGCCCGTGACCGTGATGGGCACAAAATCGAATCCTGCCTCGGGAACCAGACGGCCCTCGAGCTTGCGCGATTGGCCCACGAACACAACGTGATGACCGCGGTCACGCAGCTCCTCGGCCAAGGCGAGCGCGGGGTTGATATGTCCTGCCGTGCCGCCGGCTGCAATAGCAACGGTCATCTTATCGGTCATGGTAATCCCTTCGTACACGCGGTCCCTGGTCATCGGTGCGCAAACGCGCCGACGGGTCCGAATTCAAATCGATTCGATTATATCCGCCGCCCGCATTGCGAGGAGTGGGGCGCTGCGGACGACCTTGCGGCGCCGTTCGCTGACGCGGACGGGCTACCGGCTCGGTCGCAGAGCCATCCAGAACGGTAAAGCCGTTACGCGAAGATCGCTCGCCGCGCACGTGGGGCACGCCGGCGGTACTCTCATCCATAACGGCAAAGCTCTCGCGGCGACGGTCGTACTCATCGCGACGGGCGCTCTCATACGAAACGCGCAGGATCAGACCGGCGAGCATAAGCGACACAATAATCGACGAGCCACCGTAGCTAATAAACGGCAGCGGCTTGCCCGTCATGGGAAACACATTGAGAATGCCCAGCGCGTTGATCAAAAACTGCACCGCAAGGATGACCGCGGAACCCGATGCCATAAGTGCTCCGCGACGGTCGGTCGCCTGCTCGGCAATACGAAACGCCGAGTAGATGAGCATCGCAAACACCAAGAAGAACAGCACGGTTCCGATAAAGCCAACTTCCTCGCCGATAATAGCCAAGATATAGTCGTTATGCGCCTCGGGCAAATACGAGTACTTCATGGTGGAGTTACCGATACCGCGACCGAACAGGCCGCCCGAGGCAAACGCCATAATGGCAAGCGTGGCCTGATAGCCATCACCATATTCGTCTGCCCAAGGATTCCAAGCAACCTCGACACGCGTCATACGATACGGCTCGGCGATAAGGGCGATCGCAATGACGGCGATGCCGGCAACGACCGTCCAAACGATATATTTGGGGTCCAATCCCGCAAACAACGCCATGCACATGAGGGTCAGCAAGATGATCAGAACGGTGCCAAAATCGGGCTGAACAAAAATCAGAAAGAGCGAAATGCCCAGGTAGACACCCATCTTGCGAAGAAACTCGTTGATGTTGCCGCCGGGCGAAAAGATGCGGTCGAGCATGATTGCCGAATACGCGATGGCGAACGGCTTTAAAAACTCAGACGGCTGGAACTGAATACCGGCGATGTTGAGCCAACGCGTGGCGCCACGACTGCCGCTACCCATAAAGAACACCAGAACCAGTAGCCCTATCATGCCCATGAGAAAGATCCTGAGCACGTCTTCCCCAAACCAACTGTCCGGCAAGACGCGCACGATGGCAACCATGGCCAGCACGCCAACTCCAGCAAACGCGGCCTGTCGAAACAGGAAAAACGTCGCCGTACCATTCTCGTGCAGCGCCTCGACCGAAGATGCCGAGTACACCATCAGCAAGCCGAAGCAAACCAAGCTAAACAGGCAAGCCATAAATATCAAACGAGGGCGCATGATGCGAGCGGGGACGCCGGCAATATAGCGCTCACCGAACGTCTGCCCGCCGCGTCCGGAACGCGGCGTGCTACGCAGCGAGGAAGCACGGTCCGAGTCGGGCCTCCTCATATCACTTCGGGGGCTCTCCTCTCTCACCGGCAACCCCTATTCCATTTGTGATTTCGCTGTAGCGGCAAGCTGGGCAACGTAGTCCTTAAACACGCGACCGCGCTCCTCGTAGCCCGAGAACTCGTCGAACGAAGAGCAAGCGGGCGAAAGCAGGATCACGTCGCCGCGGCTCGAGAGCGAGCGGGCAACGTCAACGGCATCGCGCAGATCATCGGCCTGGGCGATATCCACGTCACCATCGACATCGGCCTCGTCCATAGCGGCGGTAAAGCGCTCGCGCGCATCGCCAAAGCAAACGACCGAGCGCACGTTGTCCATAACGACGCGGGCAAAGTCCGCAAGCGGCGTACCCTTATCGTGACCGCCGAGCAGCAAGATCACGTCGTCATCGGGAAACGCCGTCAGGGCCTTTTCGACCGCATCGGTGTTCGTTGCCTTGGAATCGTTGACGTAGCGTACGCCATCGATCTCGCCGCAGGGTTCAACGCGGTGCTCCAGCGGCTGGAACGATGCCAAACCGCGGCAAATGCCCTCGGGATCGGCACCGACGGCCAGAGCAGCCGTGGCGGCGCATAAGGCATTGATGACATTGTGATGGCCCGAGATCTTGAGCTCAGACGTGGCGACAAGCTGAGTCTCGACGCCCTTCAGGCGCACGACCATCTTGCCGTCGCGCACAAAGGCGGCGTCTGCACCCTCGGGCTCGTCAAAAGCGACCTTGCAGATGCGGCGACCCGGTGTGTAGATGTACTCATCGAACTCATGGATGCCGGCATCCTCAACGTCGATAACCACGAGGTCGTCATCGACCATATTCTCGAACAACTTGATCTTGGCAAGCGCATAGTTCTTGTGGCTCTTGTGCCAGCCCAGGTGGTCGGGCGTGATGTTGAGCAGCACCGCCACGCGAGGATGAAGCTCGGCGGTCGTAGCAATCTGATAACTCGAAAGCTCGGCCACAAACCACTCATTGTGTGCGCGGCCGTCGATCTCGTTCACCGGTGGCTCGCCGATATTGCCGACGGCCACGCTGGCTTCACCGGCGGCCTTGAGCAGATAATCGGTCAGCGACGTGGTAGTTGTCTTGCCATTGGTGCCCGTGATGGCGATCCAATTTTGGGGAGACAGACGATAGGCAAACTCGGGCTCGCCCATAATCTGAGCGGCATGCTCACGCCCAGCCTTAAAGAAGGCCGAGAACTCCGAGATACCCGGGCATGTCACGCACACGTCATAGGCACCCTCGACCTGCTCGGTGCCGTAGACAAACGACGCGCCCTGCGCCTCGAGCGCACGCGTGGCGTCATTGGGCTCGGAGGTACCGCCGCCATACACGGTCGTGGCGCTCACGCGCTCGGGATGTGCCAGCGCCCAGCGGGCGACATCGAGACCGGATTTACCCTGCCCCAAAACAAGCAGGCTAAAGACATCAGCAAGAGGCATGAAAGACCACTATCCCAACTGGAAGAACAGGGCGAGGCCAACGGCGCCAAAGGCCGCGGCGATAATCCAAAAACGGATAACGACCTTGGTCTCGGCCCAGCCCTTCTTTTCGAAATGATGATGGATGGGCGCCATAAGGAAGACGCGCTTGTGCGTAAAGTGGAAATAGACGACCTGGATCATAACCGACAGGGTCTCGACGATAAACAGGCCGCCGATGATGAGGGAAACGACTTCGGTGTTGGTCATGATGGAGGTGCAGGCAAAAGCGGCACCCAGGGCAAGCGAGCCGGTATCGCCCATAAAGATGCTCGCCGGGTAGCAGTTGAACCACAAAAAGCCCAGGCAGGCACCGGCGCACGCCGTGCAGAAGATGGACAGGTTCACGTCACCGTGCAAAAACGCCATGGCGGCCATGGCGAGCATGGCGATCATGGAAGTGCCGCCGGCAAGGCCGTCCAGACCATCGGTCAGGTTCACGGCATTGGAAAGACCGGCGATCATCAGCCAGCAAAATACAATGTAGAGCCACGGGAACGAAAGGCCGCAGATGGTGGTCGAAAGAACACCGAGGTCAATCGTCAGGCCGCCGGGAAAACGAATCTCGGGGGCGACGCCGCACCAATTGACGGCGAGCACGGTAAAAGTGACGCAGATGATGGTCAGGCCGATCATCTTGGCGTGAGGCGTCAGGCCGAGCGAGCGACCATGCGTGACGGAGGTCAGGTCGTCGATGAGACCCAGAACGCCGGTGGCCAGCGTGGCAAGCAGCACGAGCACGAGCTCGGTGGTGAGCTTGCCCATCAGCAGGCAGGTCAGCGAGATCGCGACAAGGATGATGACACCGCCCATGGTCGGCGTACCCTGTTTAATCAAATGACGCTTGGGGCCGTCGGCTCGGACCTGCTGGCCGATACCCTCGACCTTCAGCAGCTTGATCCACCACGGCATAAGCAGCAACGCAATGGCGGCAGCGATGCCAAGTCCCAAAAAGGCCTGATACGTAGGATACGAGGGATTGCCGAACATGGGCTAGCACACACCTTCCACAAAGCGGTCGAGCTCAACAAAACGGGAACCCTTGACCAGTACAACATCATGATTTTCAAGCGCGCCGCCCATGCGGTCGAGCACCTGCTGATAATCGGAGAACACCTGGATGCGGTCCTCATCCATACCCATCATACGTGCGGCATCGGCCATGAGCTGAGCCAGCTCGCCGCCGACGCACGCGAGCATGTCGAGCTTCTTAGCGGCGGCATAGGCGCCCACGAGCTCATGCATGCGGGGAGCCTCGTCGCCCATCTCGCCCATCTCGCCAAGGATCGCCATGCGCGAACCGTCACAAATAAGCGAGCACAGCAAATCGAGGCCGGCAGCCATAGACTCGGCACTGGCGTTATAGGAGTCGTCGATGATGCGCGCTCCGCTCTTGGCGCGCTTGATCTCCTGACGGTGACCGGTGATCGTAAGGCCCCTAAAGGCAGCATCGATCTGCTCGGGCGTCACGCCCAGACGATAGCCGACAGCGGCGGCCTTGACGGCATTGGGCACGGACTGCACGCCGGGAATGGCCAGCATGGTATCGACCGTGTCGCCCTGACCAAAGTCGAGCGTAAAGACCGGATGGCCCTCGTCGTCGACGCGAATGTCGCGTGCGCGGACCTCGTCGTCGTCCGAGACGCCGGCCAGCATCACGTCAATGCCCGCAGGCTGGGCGAACGTATCGCGAATGAACGGCGTAAAGTCGTCCTCGCCACCCAAAACCAGCAACGGCGAGAAGTCGCCGGCGGCGCACATGCCCTGGACAATCTCGGACTTGGCGCGGGCGATGTTCTCGCGGCTACCCAGGATACCGATGTGGGAGGTTCCGATCTTGCTCACGATGGCAAGATTAGGGTTGGCAGACTGGGACAGGCGCTCAATCTCATGAAAATGGTTCATGCCCATCTCGAGCACCAGGACCTCGGTATCGGCCGGAGCGGAAAGCACCGTGAGCGGCATGCCGATCAAGTTGTTGAAATTACCCTTCGTGGCCCAGACGCGATAACGCTTGGCGAGCACGGCGGCAAGCACGTCCTTGGTCGTCGTCTTGCCAATCGAACCGGTAATGCCGACGACCAGGCAGCCAAGCTCCAAGCGATATACATGCGCCAGACGCAGCAAGAACTCCACGGGGTCGTCGGTCAGCAAGATGGCGCATCCTTTGTCCTGCGCCAGCGAAACCAGCTCGGCATCGGGCTCGCGCGTCATCACGACGGCACCGGCACCCGACTCGATGGCACGGGAGGCAAAATCGTTGCCGTCGACCTTTTCGCCGGGGAAGGCGACAAAGATCGTCCCCTCCTCGACCTGACGCGAGTCGATAACGCACCCGCGGCATACCCGATCGACTTCTTCCGTCACGGTTCGGGCCCCCGTTGAGGCCGCGAGGTTGTTGACGGCGATCTCTATCATTGCAGCTCCCCTGTAAACCTAATAATGCTATCGGCGTATTGTATCCCAGTGCCATGCGCGCGTGGTGCAGGGCATGTGAACACCCTTCAGATCAAACGGCAGACCACGCTCAAGATTGTAACCCCCTACTTCGTGCGCGGGATACCCAGCACGTCAAGCGCGTTGGCCATAATGGACTGGAATGGCACCGCGGCGGCATCCGAGCCGCTCGGCGTTCCATCGAGTGTGATATAGCACAGCACCTTGGGCGATTGTGCCGGCGCAAAGCCCATAAAGGACGACATGTAGTTCTCCTTGAGGTAACCGCCGTTCTCGTCAGCACGCTCGGCCGTACCGGTCTTGCCCGCCACGTCATAGCCATCGACCGCACCGCCAACGCCCGTGCCTTCGGACACGACCGTCTGCATGCACGATGTCACCTGGGCGGCAGCGTCCTCCGAAATCGCACGCTCACCTTCGCCCCAGTCCTTCTCATCGCCCTTGCTGGACTTATAGAAGTGCGGCGTCATCATCACGCCGCCGTTCGCGATGCCGCCCACGGCACGTGCGACCTCAATCGGCGAGACGGACAGCGCCTGGCCAAAGCTCATCGAGCCCAGCGTGGCGCCGTCGTACTGGTCGCGCTCCTTGACGATGCCCAGACTCTCACCCGGAAAATCGACACCGGAGCTATGGCCGATACCCCACTTGTCCACATAGGTGGCAAAATCATCGGCACCGATCTTGCGTCCCACCAGGACAAAGCCCACATTGGACGAACGGCGCATCATCTCGCGCACGTCCATGGTCATGGTGTAGTCGCGCTTGTCGGCGTCGGTAACGGTGTCGTCGCCAACCTTAATGCTCGCCGGCACCTCAAACGACGTGCTCGAACGCACGGCGCCCAAGTCGAAGCCGGCACCGGCCACGAGCGTCTTAAAGACCGAACCGGGCTCGTAGGCATCGGTAACCAGGCGCAAATTCATGTCCTCGGTCTTGGCGTTTTCCAGATCGGTCTGGTCATATGTCGGATACGAGCATGCCGCCAGAATCTCGCCCGTCGTGGGATCGGTGACCAGGGCCGAGCCATTCTTGGCCTTGGTCTTTTCGACCGCCTCGGCCAGGGCGTCCTCGGCGGCACGCTGGATATTGACATCGAGCGTCGTCACGATATCCACGCCGTCCACCGCCGCCACCTTTTTATAGGCGCCGCCCGCGATATAGCTACCGTCCCTCGCCCGCTCGCGCACCAGCGAACCGTTGGTTCCGGTCAAAAGCTTGTTGTACTGTTTTTCGAGGCCCGTCAGACCGTCGTTGTCCACGTTTACCACGCCAAGCACCTGCGATGCCAGGTTGCCGTAAGGGTATACGCGCTTCATGGCCTGCTCAAAGAGCACGCCTGGTAGGCTCTTCTTCTCCAGCGCCGCGACATCATCCTCGTCCACCTGGCGTTTGATATACACCCAGGTGCCATCCGACTCAACGAGCTCGCGACAGGTCTTTTTATCGATTCCCGTAGCTTTGACCAGCGCCGATACCGTCTTGTCAACGTCCTCGATAAGCTGAGGATTCACGGCGATGTTGCGGCATTCGACCGACGACGTCAGCACGTTGCCGTTACGGTCGTAGATGGTACCGCGCTTGGCATACAGCGTCTGCGCAAGCAAGCGACGTGCATCGGCGCGGTCGCGCAACTTATCGGCTTCCACGATTTGATAGTCGGCAAGGCGAAGGACGCCCAAACCCAAGCCAAACCCGATAAAGCCCATGACGGCTTTGCGACGGGGCAGCGGCGTGCCCGTGAGCCATTCGGTCGACGAGCTCTTGCGCGGTCTGGTGTTATGCATTTGAGGACCATTCGAGCCACGGAGACGCGACGCGGGTTCGTTGCCATAGGACGGCCTCGCGTTGTAAGATGGCCGACCCGTTCCTTGATAACCAGAACGTCCCCGCGATGAGGGACGTCCAGAACCGCGACCCCCGTCGGAGCCGCGGCGATAGTCATTTGTCATACTCAGCTACCGTCTTGTTACTGAGCGGTCGCGGTCGAGCTAGCGCCCGCGGCTGCATCCTGCGAAAAATCAAGTGTAACGCTCTCGCTGGGCTCCACCATGCCATAAGCGCCCGCAAGGTCGCGAATGCGTGTGTCGGCACCATAGACCGAATGCATGACCTCCAGGTCGGAGCTCTCGTCGGTCGCCTTCTCGAGCGTGTTGGTAAGCGCGGCATTGCTGTTGAGCACCTGGGCCGTAATGCCGGCGAGCGCCACACGGGCGACACCGATCGTCATGAAGATGGCCGCAATGATGCAAAACGTTTTAAGAACGCTCATGAAAACCGGGCTTACCGCCTGGTTTGCCTGACGGCCCGCGCCCGTGTAGACATCAAAGCGCGGTGTGCGCTGCTCGCGGGGAGCAACGGGGGCCTGCGGTGCCTCACGATAGGCGGGCATGGCGTTCATATCATAGGCGAGTGCTGCGTTTGAGGTGTTGTAGCCCATGATATGCCGCCTCCCATCCCGAGTACGTTGGTAGTGTGTTTAAGCTTCGTTTGTGGTACGAGCGGGAGGTCCAATATCGCGCAGTCGCGTCTACAGACGCTGCGCCACGCGGATCTTGGCTGATCTCGCCCGAGGGTTGCGCGCAACCTCATCGGGTTGGGCAACCAGGGGTTTGCGGGTGATGACCTTGAGTATCGGCACGTTGCCGCACACGCACACCGGAATCTCCGGCGGACACGCGCACCCCTGGCTCATCTCCTTAAAGTGGTTCTTTACGATACGGTCCTCGAGCGAGTGATACGAGATGACGCAGATGCGTCCGCCCGGGTTGAGCCACCTTGTGGCGGCGTCAAGCCCTCGCTCGAGCACATCGAGTTCGTGATTGACCTCGATGCGAATGGCCTGGAAACTTTTCTTGGCTGGGTGTCCGCCATGCCGACGAGCGGCAGCGGGGATACCAGCCTTGATGATCTCGACAAACTGGCCTGTGGTTTCGATCGGCTCATGCTCGCGGCGGCGCACGATCTCGCGCGCGATCTGCGAGGCAAACTTCTCTTCGCCATAGACGCGTAGAATCCGGGCGAGGTCGTGTTCGTTATAGGTGTTGATGACCTCAGCTGCGTTTAAGGTGTTGTTACCCGGATCCATCCGCATGTCCAATGGGGCGTCCTCGTTGTACGAAAAGCCCCTGCCAGGGATATCGAGTTGCGGCGACGAAACGCCCAAGTCGAACAGGAAGCCATCGACCCCGGGCACCTCGGCCGAGCAAAGCAGCTCGTCCAAGTCGCCGAAGTTGCCCTTCAGCAGCTGGTGCGGGACGCCGGGAACCTCGCGGTCCAGACGGGCGCCAGCGGCCTCGAGGGCCATGTCGTCCTGATCGACGCCGAGCAAAAGGCCGGTCTCCCCCACCTGCGCGGCCATCTTTACCGAATGGCCGGCACCGCCAAGGGTGCAGTCGCAGACGACGGAGCCGCTCTTTAGCTGCAGCGACTCAAGCACTTCGCCGAGCATGACAGGTTCATGCCGATATTCTTGTGTCAAGATCCCACGCTCCATCCGTTACTCGTGCCTTGCCCTTACGAGAAGAAGAGGTCCAGCAGGGCCTCGTCATCATCGTCCTCATCGGCCGTAGCGCGGTCCCAAACCTCAAGGTGGTCGTAGTTGCCCACAACCGTGACCTCGCGGTCGAGGTTCGCCTGCTTGCGGAGAGACTCAGAAAGACCGATACGACCCGCGCTGTCCACATCCATCGACGTGGTGCGCTTGTTGATCGCCCTCATGAGCTTCTGGTCGTTGATGTCACGCGGGTTAAAACCCTCATGGCCCTCACGACCCGCGAAGAGTCCTTCGACCCACTTATCGAAGGCCTCGGCAGAGAACACGTACAGAGCATCGACATCCAGGGCTTTGAACACGCGAACGTGCTCTCCAAGCTCCTCGCGAAGGGGTGCAGGCAGGGATAGACGACCTTTTGCATCGAGATTGCGCTCGTATGCACCCGTCATTCCCATGTGCGCCCTCCCCTCGGTTACTCAGATGGCACGTACGCGGGGAACCACCCCGCCTGTCGACGTCATCAATAATATGGGGAACCGCCCCATTTTTCAACACCTTTCCCCACCCCTTCCCCCACCCCGCCTCACCACTCCACCCCCAATATGTTGTAAAACACCCCCGAGCATATGTTCGAAAACACAATATGTTGTGTTTGCAGCAAAGGTGGGATGCCACCTGTAGAACCACGCCCGCGAACCTCAACCTTCAAGTTGACCTTGAGGCGATTTTTACGTCCCTTTACACGCCGTTCACATCGCCCCCAAACTCCTCCCACCCACGGTACACACGGCCCACCACCGCGTCGGTGTCTGGCGAAAAATGGGACGGGCCCCAGATTGCCCATGCGCGCAAAAGTGCGTCTCGGCAATCTGGGGCCCATCCCCTTTAATATTTATAAATATGCAGGTCAGCGAGGTGCTAGCGATGTGCCAGCGGATGCGCCGCCAGATAGACCTCGGTCAGTTGCGTGCGGTCGACATGCGTGTAGACCTGCGTGGTCGAAATATCGGCATGGCCCAAAATCTCCTGCAGTACACGCAAGTCGGCACCGCCCGCGAGCATGTGGGTGGCAAAGGAGTGGCGCAGGGTGTGGGGGTGGAGCCCCACCAGCCCCACCTGGCGCCCGTACCGCTCGCATATCGCATGCACGGCCTGGCGCGACAGGCGACGTCCGTTCTTATTTAAAAAGACCGCCGAGGTCTTCGTCCCAGCTGATTCAATTATCGTTGGGCAGTTTGTCGGATCTTCTGCACTTGCGGCAGTTGGTGCCTGTGCTGCTCTTACGAATGTATTCATTTGTGTAGCATTGGGTGC
>CAVEDI010000049.1:0-2212 GCA_963614405.1 Oscillospiraceae bacterium
CTGGTGATCGACATCAACGGCAATGCCGCCATGACGGCGGGGGAGTACGAGCCGCTCGCCGATACGTCGGCCAAGGCGCTGCGTGCCCGCTCCGCCGAGGCTCGCTCCGAGGCCGACGAAACCGGCGTGGCGCCCGAGCTGCTCGCCGCCGTCAACAACGGCGAGCTTGCCTTTGTGGCGCCGGCGGACGAGTTCCTGTGCGGCACGGCGACGCTCATTGAGCAGCTGGCCCAGACCAAGGGCATCCCGGTCACGCGCGTAGATATTCCCGCGCAGCTTAAGGGCGCGCTGTTCCTAGTGAGCGACGAGCACGGCGTGGTCCCCGCAACCGAGACGGACGCCGCCGAGGCCGACGCCGCCACGGTCGCCTTCTTCGCCGACGGCTACGAAAAGCTTCGCGCCCGCCGCTAAATGATGTTTCTGGGACGGGGATTAAAAACTCATTTAATTCCCGTGCCCGTTGCGAGCGAGGGACAAGCCCCTGCCGCTCGCGAACAGTTCTGTCACCTTGGTGACGCGCAAGGCGCGCACCTGCGGCTCCGCAGCCATAATGGTGGCAAGACAACCAAGGGGGGAGCGGAATCCATGGCGCTGATCTATATCGTTGAGGACGACGAGCCCATTCGTCGCGAGCTTGCCGATATCCTTGCCCGTGCGGGTTTTGAGGTCGAGGCATGCGAATCATTCGAGCATGTCTCGCGCGATATTCTCGCCGCCGCGCCCGACCTGGTGCTGCTCGACCTCACGCTTCCCGTCAAGGACGGCCAGCATATCTGCCACGAGGTTCGCCGCGAATCCGAGGTTCCCATCATCGTCCTCACGTCGCGCACGACCGAGATCGACGAGGTCATGGCCATGACGCTCGGCGCGGACGACTTTGTTCCCAAGCCCTACAGCACCCGTGTGCTCGTGGCGCGCATCAACGCCCTGCTGCGTCGCACCGCGGCGGCAGGCGAGCGCAGCACACTTGTCCACAAGGGGCTGGAGCTCGACCTCGCCCGCTCCATGGTCACCAATACGGCAACCGGCGACAGCACCGAGCTCACCAAAAACGAGCTGCGTATCCTCTCGCTGCTCCTGGGTCGCGCGGGCAAGATCGTCTCGCGTCCGGCCATCATGCAGGACTTGTGGGACTCCGACGCCTTCGTGGACGACAACACGCTTACCGTTAACATCAACCGCCTGCGCACCACGCTCGAAAAAATCGGCATTAAGGGGTATTTGACCACGCATCGCGGCCAGGGCTATTCGGTCTAGGGGCCGGCTATGTCGTTTGCCAAGTTCTTTAAAGACGCGCTGCTTCCCGTCGCCGTGTGGACGTGCGGTGTGCTGCTGAGCTGCTTTGTGCTGACGGTCGCCGGCGCACCCGTCTCTATCGTGGTCGTGGCGGTCGGCGTGTCCTTTATCTTCGGCATGCTCGGCATCGTGATCGAGTATGCGCGTCGCCGTCGTTTTCTGCGCCAGCTGGGGCGCGCGGCAGAGGAGCTCGAGAGTCCCGCATGGGTGCAGGAGATGGTGCAATGCCCGACCTATGCCGAGGGCGAGCTCGAGTACGAGGTCTTGCGCCGGGTGGGCAAAGCCGCTTGCGACGAGGTTGCCGAAGGCCGGCGTCAGACCGATGACTATCGCGACTATATCGAGAGCTGGGTCCACGAGGCCAAGCTGCCCCTGGCGGCGGCCCACCTGATTTTGGAAAACCTGGACGGCAGCGAAGACGACCTGTCGCGCGTGGATGACCTGGGCCGTGAGCTGGCTCGCGTGGAGCGCTATATCGACCAGGCGCTGTACTACGCGCGCTCGGAAGTCGTGGAGCGGGACTACCTGATTCGCCGCTGGGATCTCAAGACCTTGGTGACGGGCGCGATTAAAGCCAACGCGCGCGAGCTCATCGCGGCGCACGTGGCCCCGGTGTGCGAGAACCTCGACTTCGAGGTCTTTACCGACGAGAAGTGGCTCGAGTTTATTCTGGGCCAGCTTATTCAGAACAGTATTAAATATGCGCGCGAAGACGGCGCGAAGATCGTGTTTTCGGGCGCGTTGCTGGCACGTTGTCTTTCCCGCACCGTTAAGTCCGACTACAGACAGATGCTCGCCTTGTTTAATAGTGATATTGATGTTTCTGAGGACATAATTTTCACTTCTCGGATATTTGAAGCTTACATTTCTGAATTCAATAACGTGTTCGCCGTCCGAAACAGGCTTATCACCCTTT
>CAVEDI010000050.1:0-4416 GCA_963614405.1 Oscillospiraceae bacterium
TTTGCCGAGCAATCAGGCGTTGTGCAGTCGATATCGTTGGGGACCACATCCCTCGCCGCCATCCACACCGGAAGCAACCTGAACAAAGACCTTCAGAACATCGCCTGTACCAAATCATCGTTTATCAACCGAACTGTACTCGAAAGTCTGTTCCCCACAGCGACCGTGACCGAATGCCAATCCGACGATGAAGCGTTCGACGCCCTCAGGAAGGGAACGGTGCACTGCATCCTCGCCCCCAGTTCACGCGTAAAAACCATCGGCGACCGTTATGATCTCGAGAACTGCGAGACGGCCGAGCTCCCTGACACCTGCGAGCTCTCGTGCTGGATTTCGCGCGGAAGGCCCGAGCTGCTGGGAATCATCAACAAGGGCATCATCAATGCCGGAGAATCGCTCTCCGCAAGCAATTACTCCTCCACGTCGTACACGGCCCAGGAATCCAACACGCTTCAATTCCTTTATCGCAACCGTGCCGCCGTTGCAGCTGCCCTCATCGGTATGTTGTCGGTCGGCATCGTCCTGCTCATCTGGGCACTCGTGCGCGCTCGAACCGAGCGCAAAAAAGCCGATGCCGCCAACGCCGCCAAGACGGCATTCCTCACGCGCATGAGCCACGACATCCGTACGCCGCTCAACGGTATCCTGGGCCTTATCGAGATCGAGGAATTGAAGGAAGGCGATATCCAGGTCGCCCGCGAGAGCCGTGCCAAGGCGCGCGTTGCCGCCAATCACCTGCTCTCGCTGATCAACGACATCCTCGAGATGGGCAAGATCGAAGACCGCAAGCTAACACTGGAGCATACGCCTTTTAACCTCAAAGAGCTCTGTGACGATACGCTGGTGCTGTGCAAGCTCCGCGCGTCCAGTAACGGCATCACAATGCAGGACAATAGTCTGCCGTACGCCACGGGGCCATACATGGTCGGCAGTCCCACCCATATCCGACAGATCATGATCAACCTGTTAGACAACAGCATTAAGTACAACAAGCGCGGCGGCTCCGTCACCTTTAGCTCAAAGACCAAGCCACTCGATAACGGGCGCGCGCTCTTTTGCTTTAGCGTTTCGGATACCGGCATTGGTATGACTCCCAAGTTTTTAAAGCATATCTATGAGCCGTTTGCCCAAGAAGGTGACGATGCGCGCAGCAAGTTCCAAGGAACCGGCATGGGCATGCCAATCGTCAAGTCGCTTATTGAACTGATGGGCGGCACGATTGAGATTTCGAGTGAGGTTGGCGTGGGGAGTACGTTCAACGTCCAGATTCCGCTCGATATCGACAAAGATCCTCAGGCAAGAGAACGCGCGGACGAGCAAGCAGACAGCTGCTCGCTTGCCGGCATGAACGTTCTTTTGGCAGAAGATAACGAGCTCAATGCCGAGATTGCCCAGGCGCTGCTCGAAAGCGAAGGCATTGTCGTAACTCGCGCCGCCGATGGCAACGAAGCGGTCGACCTATACGTTGGCCGTCCCGCCGGCAGCTTCGATGCCATTCTGATGGACATTATGATGCCGGACATGGACGGCTATGAGGCAACCCGCGCGATTCGCCTGAGCGAGAAGGTCGATGCAGCCGACGTTCCCATCATCGCGCTCACCGCCAATGCCTTTGCCGAGGACGCCAAGGCGGCACACGACGCCGGCATGAACGCCCATCTGTCCAAACCGCTCGACTTTAACAAGCTCAAAAACATACTCGCCCGCATCAAGAAAAACAGAGCTGTTTCGCTATAGTTTGTGCTCAACAACCACGCACGACCAGAAAGGAAGCCAACGATGTTTAGGCCCTTACGTCGAAAGAAACGCGCCATCACTGACGAGGAAGCGCGCGAACTGCTCGCCACCTGCAAGCGCGGCGTCTTTGCCGTCAACGGCGACGATGGCTACCCGTACGCCATTCCCGTCAACTACTTCTTCGACGCCGAGCACGACAAGATTTATTTCCATGGCGCCAAGGCCGGCCACAAGGTCGATTCACTCAAGCGCGATGACAAGGTCTGCTTTACCGTTTACGGCAACGAGTGGTACCAGGACGGTGACTGGGCCCCCTACGTTATGAGTACCGTGGTCTTTGGCCGCTGCCGCCTGGCGAATGACACCCCCGCGTTTATCGAGGATAAAGTCCGCCAGCTCGCGCTTAAGTACTACCCTTCTGCCGAAGAAGTCGAAGAGGAAATCGCCAAGGACATTAAGGGCGTCCAGCTCTACGAGATTACGATTGAGCATCTTTGCGGCAAGCAGATTCAAGAAAAGTAAGCCTCAAAAGCAAAACTCACAAATAGCAATATGGCCCGGTTCCAACCCACCTTGGAACCGGGCCATATGCTTATGAAGCGTCGGCAGCTATGTGCGCAAGCGCCTCAACGAGCTCCTGCGAGCTCACGGGTTTACTCAGGTGCGCGCCCATGCCCGCCTCGCGCGAAAGTCTGCGGTCGTCGGCAAAGGCGTTGGCACTCACGGCGATAATCGGCGTGGTCGCGGCATCCTCGCGATCGAGTGCTCGAATCCGACGCGTGGCCTCAAGGCCATCGATGCCAGGCATCATGATGTCCATCAACACCACGTCGTACTCGTGCGGTGCGCTCGCGGCAAACGCCTCAACGGCAGACCCGCCATCCTTAGCATGCGTCACGACGGCACCGGCACGGCTGAGTGTAAACTGCGCGATCTCGGCATTCAGATCGTTATCCTCTACGAGCAAAACGCGCAAGCCTTGGAGCGCATCGCCGTCTCCCACATCCGCGCGAACTGCCCGAGGAATCTCGGAGCGGTCGCACTTCTCGAACGGCAGGCGGATGGTAAACGTCGTCCCCTGCCCCAAGACGCTCGTAAAGCTCATGGTTCCGCCCATAAGCTCGACCAACTGTTTTGCAATAGGCGCACCCAGGCCAGTTCCCGATGAAGCGCCTTCCACCTGTTGCTCCTCGCGGCAAAATGGCTCGTAGAGGTGCTGCTGGAACTCCTCGCTCATACCAATACCGTTGTCGGCGATCGTGTATTCATAGACGGGGACGCCCTCCGCTGGCTCCACCTCGCGGCACACCAGGCGAACATAGCCGCCCTGGCGGTTGTACTTGACGGCATTGCCGGCAATATTGAGCAACAAGCGCTTAAGGTGCGTCACGCTCACCCGTGCATAGGGATGATCAAGCGTCTGCTGGTCGCAGATAATTGTCACCAGACGCTCCTCGGCCTGGCGCTCCAGAATATCGCGCACTTCACAGTTGAGGGCCACCAAATTTATGGGTACGAGGTTCAGGTCGACCTGCCCGCTCTCCAGGCGACTCATATCGAGCGCCTCGTTGGCAAGGTCGAGCAGCAGTCCCGATGCCGTCCAGATTTTTGAGCGGCACTCAGTCTGCTTTTGCAGATCGTCCGCATTGGCATCGCCAACCTCGACCATGCCGCGAATGCCGTTGATGGGCGTGCGCAGATCGTGGCTCATGCGACGCAGAAACTCCGTCTTTACCGAGTTGGCAGACGAGGCCTCACGCGCCGCCTTTGCCAGCTTGTCGCCATAGTCGCGCTCCTGCTGCAGCAAGTCCGTCAAACGTCGACGATCAGCGCGGCGACGCACCGTCACAACAACGGCTATAACACCGCCGTAGAGCACCAGCACGCCGGCGGCAACAGCCGCGGCGACCTCAAAGTAGCGCTGCGCCGAGGCATAGGTGTACACATAGAATTTGTGCGCTTTTCCAAATGTGCCCAAATACCACTCGCCGTCGGCGTTAACCAATCTGACCTTACCAGCCAGGCATCGATCCTTAATACCGTCGACAATGAAGACATCCGTCGCAGGCAGATCGAACACGCCCAATACGGTGGGTTCAACGGCATTGGTCGCAACGACCTTGCCGTCGCTTTCGATCACGATATTGCCGCTATCGATGGTTTCATAGCCATCAAGCAAGCTCTGCAGTTTGAGTGTATTGCTTGCAACCGCCTTCGCGCTCTGATGCCTTACCGCGATAACGATGCCCTCGCCACCCTGCCGAGTCACGCAGCCAATGTCTGCGACCGAATCATCCGCAAGCGTGATGCGGGCGGTATAGGACTTAAGCGGATGAGTTGCCACCTCAAGCACGGGTGATTCTTTGAGATACGTAGCGAGCGACCCGTAGTCCACATCGCCCGTCGAGGACTCGGACACCAAATTGCCCGATGCGTCCGTCACGATCAGCGCGCTCACGTTGAACTGGTCGGCATATTGCTCCAGCATGGCGTTATCCACCGAACCGTCGCGCTCCATATCGCGAGCCGCCTCTCCGGCAATCTCCATAACGCGAATCAGGTTTTTGGTCGTATAGGCGCTGTTAAATGCATCGTAGGAAAGGCTCTGCGTCGCCACGTAATCGACAACGTCGGCAAAGCGCTGCTCGGCTTGGGCCGTCGTGTAACCGTAGCTCATCA
>CAVEDI010000051.1:0-6716 GCA_963614405.1 Oscillospiraceae bacterium
GGTCGCGATACCGGCGGCAACACCCATCAGGTTGCTCTCGGCGATGCCCACATCGAAGAAGCGGTCGGGGCAGGCTGCCTTGAATTTGCCGGTCTGCGTGGCGGCAGCCAGGTCGGCGTCGAGGACCACAAAGTCATCGTGCTCGTTGGCGAGCTCGACGAGGGCCTCGCCGTAGCTTACGCGCGTGGCGATTTTCTTGACGTCTGCCATCCTAGAGCTCCTCTCCGGCGGCCGTGAGCTCTGCCATGGCCTGCTCAAACTGTTCATCGTTGGGGGCCTTACCGTGCCAACCCACCTGGTTCTCCATAAAGGAAACGCCCTTGCCCTTCATGGTCTCGGCGATAATGGCGGTCGGCTGGCCCTTGGTAGCGCGAGCCTCGGCAAAGGCGGCGCGGATCTGGTCGAAATCGTTGCCGTCGGCAAGCTCCACCACGTGGAACTTAAAGGCACGGAACTTGTCGGCGAGCGGCATGGGGTCGTTGACCTCCTCGACGGGGCCGTCGATCTGCAGGCCGTTGTGGTCGACGATCACGCAGAGGTTATCGAGCTGCTGGTTGCCGGCAAACATGGCGGCCTCCCAGACCTGGCCCTCCTCGCTCTCGCCATCACCCAGCAGGGCGTACGTGCGGTAAGTATCGCCCCAGTGCTTGGCGGCAACCGCCATGCCCACGGCGGCGGAGATGCCCTGGCCGAGCGAACCGGTGGACATGTCGACGCCCGGGGTGTCGTTCATGTTGGGGTGACCCTGCAGGTGGCTGCCGATATGGCGCAGCGTCTTGAGGTCCTCCTTGGGGAAGAACCCGCGCTCGGCGAGCACGGCGTACAGGCCCGGAGCGCAGTGGCCCTTGGAGAGCACAAAGCGATCGCGGTCGGCCTTGCGGGGATCGGCCGGGTCGACGTTCATTTCCTCAAAGTACAGATAGGTCATGATGTCGGCAGCGCCGAGCGAACCGCCCGGATGGCCGGACTTGGCAGCGTGCACGCCGGTGACGATGCCCTTCCTTACCTCGTTGGCAACCTTTTTGAGCTCTTCGTCGCTCATTGTGCCTTCCTTTCATCCTCATTAGACAAAATGCGCACGGCACCGAAGGTAATCCCAACACAGCCGCAATGCACGTACGTCATTCATTATGCTGGAAACTGATGGCTTTACCAGAGTTTTTATCATTATTTGAACAATTTAGCAGGCAGAACCGCTGATGAAACGGTTTATCAATGTGAACGTCTTTTGGATAGAACGCGGTCAACCCTACGCGCTAATGTCCTTGAATCCCTCGCCGAAGGCTTCCGTAACGTCAGCGACCGTCACAATGGCGTGAGGATCGCGCTCGCGCACGATCGTCTTGAGGGTATTGAGCTCTCGACGGCTCACGATGACCATAATCACCGGCTTCTCGGCACCCGAATACATGCCAGTCGCCTTAAACTTGGTACAACCACGACCCAGGCCATACATGATATCGGCAGCGATATCAGGGAACTTGTCCGAGATGATGAGTACCATACGGCGTTTGTTGCCACCATCGACCACGGCATCGATCACGTAGCCGCTAATGACCATCGAAAGGCCTGCATATAGTGCGTTTTCGATTGAAAAGACCGGAGCCGATAGCGCGCATACGGCAACATCGATCGCCATGACGGTCGAGCCCACCGGCAGCGAGGTGTTACGCGAGATGATTTGGCCAATCGTGTCCGAGCCGCCGGTGTTGGCGCCGGCGCGCAACACCATGCCGTAACCGATGCCCGTAATAATGCCGCCCCACATGGCAGGAAGCATCAGGTCCGCATCCGCCAGAGGTGCTACAAACGGGGCGAACAGATCGGTAAAGAAGCCCAGCAGCACAAAGCCCGTCGCGGTCTGCACCACGTAGAACATGCCGCCCTCGCGCATAACGACCAGCAACAGCAAGGCATTCATCACGATCGTCTGAATACCAACGGGAAGCGATAGGCCGCGCGATGCGCCGACCGCCTGGATAATGGTGGCAAGGCCCGTAACGCCACCGGCAGCAAGGCCGTTGGGAATCAAAAACAGGTCGGTCGCAATAGCGGCCAGAGCGCACCCCAACATGATCTGGGGCAGATCGTGAAAGAAGTTCATCGAAAGAATGCGCTTGATGTCCAGACGATATGCCATGCTGCCTCCCTCAAAAAAGCGCACCCCATCGGATGCGCTTTGAACTTCTTCTTGTATTCGATTCTACCGATTCGCCGGACAAAAACCACCCCTGTGCAGGGTTTATTCTGGATACAAACCCGTCCAACCGTTGGGCTTAGCATCGGCTTGAAGCCGCCCGATGTTTTAGACCTCCGAGCCTTCTGCATCGGCGTTGCCGGTGGCCCAGCGATGGTAGCCAATAACAAACGGGTCCAGGTCACCATCGTCAAGAACGGCCTCGACATTGCTGGTCTCCACGCCCGTGCGTAGGTCCTTGACCATCTGGTACGGGTAGAGCACGTAGCTGCGAATCTGGTTGCCAAAACCAATCGTGGTCTTGGGTCCGCGGATCTCATCGAGCGCCTCGGCACGCTTCTCGAGCTCAATCTCGTACAGGCGAGCCTTGAGGATCTGCATGCACGCGGCCTTGTTCTGGATCTGGCTGCGCTCGTTTTGGCAGGTGACCACAATGCCGCTGGGGAAATGCGTCACGCGCACGGCGGAGTCGGTGGTGTTAACGCCCTGGCCGCCCGGGCCGCTCGCGTGGTACACGTCCACGCGGATGTCATCGGGACTGATCTCGATGTCGATATCATTGGGCAGCACGGGGATGACCTCGACGCCGGCAAACGTGGTCTGGCGGCGCTTCTTGTCGTCGGTGGGGCTAATGCGCACCAAGCGGTGGACGCCGGCTTCGGCGCGCAGCATGCCAAATGCGTCCTTGCCCTCGACGGTAAAGGTCGCGCGGTCGATGCCGATGACCTCGGCCGCGGGACAGTCGTTGATGGTGACCTTCCAGCCGCGACGCTGGCAGTACTTCATGTACATCTTAAAGAGCATGAAGGTCCAGTCCTGGGCCTCCAGACCACCCTGTCCGGGCTTGATGGTCACAATGGCATCGCCGTGATCGAACTCACCGGTAAACCAACTCGAAAGCTCAAGCTCATCGATGGCACGGGCCAGGCGCTCAGCCGTGGCTGTAGCCTCCTCGCGAAGGGCGACGGCGTCGGGGTCATCCCCCATCTCCTCGGCAAGCTCCAGCGCGGCGCGGGCATCGGAAAGCTCGCCGCGCGCGGTGTCCACGGCAGCGATATCTTCCTTGGTACGCGCGATCTCCTCCATGGTGGCACGGGCGGCGTCGGCGTCATCCCAAAAGCTAGGGGCAACACTTTTGGCCTCGAGCTCGGTCACGCGCGTGCGCTTTTCGTCCAGGTGGAGATACGACTCGACCTCGCCGAGCCGGTCCGCGAACGCGTCCAGCTCGGCGGGCGTTACCTCTAAAGCCTCAGCCATTAACGATTCCTGCCGTGGCAGTACTTAAACTTCTTGCCGCTACCGCAGGGGCACGGGTCGTTGCGGCCCACGTTGACGTACGGATCGTCGCTCTCGGACTTGCGATAGGTGGTCACCTTGCCACCGTTGTTGACGGCAGCCGGACCACCCTGGACAGCCGTGCGGGCCTGCACCTGCGCCTGCTTGCGCAGCACCGAGTCACCGTTGTCACCATCGACCTCGGCAGGACCGGAGAAGCGCGCACCCTCGAGCGCGGGCTCCTCCTTGTGCTCCACGGCACGCGGGGCAGCCTTGATCTCGATGCGCAGAACCGTGCGCAGGTAATCCTCATACATGGTATCGACGAGTATCTGGAACGCGCCGTAGGCCTCGGTCTTGTACTCAACCAGCGGGTCGCGCTGGCCAAAGCCGCGCAGGCCGATGCCGGTCTTGAGGTAGTCCATCTCCTGCAGGTAGTTCATCCAGCGGGTATCGATGACGCGCAGCATGACCTGGGTGTTGAGCTCGCGCATCAGGTCCTCACCCAAGCGCTCGGCCTTCATGTTGTAGCACTTCTCTACGTAAGCCAGGACATCGGCGGCCAGGGCCTCATAATCCTCGTCGGGGAACTTCGGCGTATCGATGTGGCCGGTGAGCTCCACAACCCACTTGCGCAGACCCTCCAGGTCACGCTCGCCATCGTGACTGTCCTTGGTGCAGAACTCCTGCACGCAGCGGTACACGGTGTCGTGCATGACCTCGGTGATGTGGTCGGTCAGGTCCTTGCCGTCCAGAATCTTATTGCGCTCGGCGTAGATGACCTGGCGCTGCTTGTTCATGACGTCATCGTACTCAAGGACGCTCTTACGCATGGAGAAGTTGATGCTCTCGACCTTGTGCTGGGCGCTCTCGACGGCCTTGGAGATGATCTTGTGCTGGATGGGCATGTCGTCGCCCATGTCGGCCGTGACCATCATCTTGGAGACGCGGTCCATCCTGTCGCCGCCGAACAGGCGCATGAGGTCGTCCTCGAGCGACAGGTAGAACTGGGTCTCGCCCGGGTCGCCCTGACGGCCGGAACGGCCGCGCAGCTGGTTGTCGATACGACGGGATTCATGGCGCTCGGTGCCGATGACGGTCAGGCCGCCGGCGGCAAGCACGCGCTCGCGCTCGGCCTTGCAGGTCTCCTTGGCCTCGGCGTTAAACTGCTCGAGCTGCTCGGGCGTCACGTCCTCCATGGTCAGGCCCTCGTACTCCAGGCGCTCGCGCACCAGCTCGTCGGGGTTGCCGCCCAGCAGGATGTCGGTGCCACGACCGGCCATGTTAGTAGCGATGGTCACGGCGCCGTAGCGTCCGGCCTGGGCCACGATATGGGCCTCGCGCTCGTGGTGCTTGGCGTTGAGGACCTCGTGCGCGATGCCGCGCTTGGTAAGGGCGGCCGACAGCTTCTCGGAGCTCTCGATGGAAACGGTGCCCACCAGGACCGGCTGGCCCTTGGCGTGACGGCGCTCGACGTCGTCGGCAACGGCGTTGTACTTGGCCTGGATGGTGCGGTACACCAGATCCTCGTGGTCAACACGCTGCACGGGTTTGTTGGGGGGGATGACCTCGACAGGCAGTTTGTAAATCTCGCGGAACTCGGCGTCCTCGGTGAGTGCCGTACCGGTCATGCCGGAGAGCTTGTCATAGAGACGGAAGTAGTTCTGCAGGGTGATGGTGGCCAGCGTCTGGTTCTCCTCGCGCACGAGCACGCCCTCTTTGGCCTCGATGGCCTGGTGCAGACCCTCGGAGTAGCGGCGGCCTTCCATGATGCGGCCGGTGAACTCGTCGACGATCTTGACCTCGCCGTTGGTGACCACGTACTGCTTGTCGCGGTGGAACATGTACTGGGCCTTCAGCGCCTGCTGCAGGTGGTTGACCAGCTGGCCCGAAAGGTCGGCATAGATGTCCTCGATGCCCAGGCGGCGCTCGATCTTCTTAAGGCCGCGCTCGGTGGCGGCGATGGTGTGCTTGGCCTCGTCCATGACGAAGTCGCCCGTGGGCTCAACGTCCTCGGTGGCGGTAAGCATGTCATGCGAGACGTCCTCGCCGCGCTCAAGGCCGCGCACGGCACGCGCGAAGTCCTTGTAGGTGCTGGCGGACTTGGTGCCGGCACCCGAGATGATGAGCGGCGTACGCGCCTCGTCGATCAGGATGGAGTCGACCTCGTCGACGATGGCGTAATGGTGGCCGCGCTGCACGCGCTGCTCGGGGCGGGTGACCATGTTGTCACGCAGGTAATCGAAACCGAACTCGGAGTTGGTGCCATAGGTGACATCGGCCTGGTAGGCCGGGCGCTTAAGCTCGAGCGGCATGTTGTTCTGCAGCAGACCGACGGTCATGCCCAGGTACTTGTAGATGCGGCCCATCCACCCGGAGTCGCGCTTGGCCAGGTAATCGTTGACGGTAACGACATGTACACCCTTGCCGGCAATAGCGTTGAGGTAGCCGGCCAGCGTGGAGACCAGGGTCTTGCCCTCGCCGGTCTTCATCTCGGCAATATGACCCTCATGAAGCGCCATGGCGCCGATGAGCTGTACGTCAAAGTGGCGCATGCCCGTGATGCGCTTGGAAGCCTCGCGCACGGTGGCAAAGGCCTCGGGAAGCATGTCGTCGAGCGACTCGCCGTTGGCGTAACGCTCGCGAAACTTATCGGTCTGGGCGCGGAGTTCCTCCTCGGTCATCTTCTCAAACTGGGGCTCAAGACCGTTGATCTGGTCGACGATCTTGTAGTAGCGCTTAAGGTCCTTATCGGATCCAAAGGACAGCAGCTTTGACATGAATCCCATGTTGTTTCCTTTTTGGCCATCGCCCGTGCCATGCAGCTCCGAGCGAGTTAAACACAGATAGTTGTACTTTAGCCAAACAGGACGCACCCTATGCGGTCGACCTCAACCGCCACGTAATAACTACGACCAACCTGCCAAAAAGGGACTGGTTTATTTTGGCAGGTTTTATCTGGGAAAACGCCGTCACTCTGCCATTTGGTGCAAACCAACCCGTCCCCTTCGCACCAATCTGGTGCAATGGGAACGGGTTAGCCTGCACCAATAAAAAGAAAAGGGCCGCGCACCCAAACGGATGCACGGCCCTTTTGCCATGAATGCGAGCGATTCCTCGGCGAGCTATTTACTCAGCAGCCTCGGTGGTCTCGGCCTCGGCAGCGGCCTCCTCGACGGGAGCCTCTGCGGGAGCCTCGGCGGCCTGCTTGGCAGCCTCCTCGGCAAACTTAGCAGCACGCTTG
>CAVEDI010000052.1:0-3942 GCA_963614405.1 Oscillospiraceae bacterium
TTACCCTCTCAAACTGGAAACTCGGATTGCAATCGACCTTTTTTCAGCCTTAACAGTCTATACCGTGGGTGATAAGCTCGAGGACTATCAGAACACCGTTAAGGGCAAGCTGGCCGATAGCGAGTACGTTGCCTCGGACGGCATTGTTGCAATGGTGTTTTGCCTGGTTCTTGGTATCCTGATTGCCTTTGTTCCCGTGGGATCCATCTTCTTTACCGATGGCGCACAGGCGAACATTACCGCCGCGTTTATCTCGGTGCCGATTGTGCTGGTGGGTATTGGCGTGGGCCTTACGTTCCGCCGCTTTACGCCGGAGGGCGCCGAGGTGGCGGTTCGCTGCAAGGCACTTAAGCATTGGCTCGAGGACTTCACTCGTCTAAAGGAAGCCGTCCCCAGCGATCTGGTGCTGTGGAACAAGCTGCTGGTTATGGGCGTGGCGCTGGGTGTTTCCAAGGAAGTGCTGCGTCAGCTTGCCGAGGCCGTGCCGCCCGAGGTGCGCGAGGCCGACGGCTTCTATGACAATTATCCCTGCTACTGGTGGTACTACCATCATTACGGTATCGAGTCTCCGCTCGATTCGTTCGATGACGTGTATCACGAGAGCATCCGTGAGCTGGCGTCGAGCTCCGACAGCTCGGGCGGCGGCGGAGGCGGCGGCTTCTCTGGCGGCGGAGGCGGCGGCGTCGGCGGAGGCGGCGGCGGAACGTTCTAGCGCGCTCTGATTTTTGGGATGGATCTTCTCCGGCGACTGTTGGCGGAAAATCTATCCCATTTTTATGCTTTGAAATGGGTCTATCTTTCCGTTACGGATCCCCACACAGGGGGCAGTGGGCAAAAAATGCCAAATATGAGTACTGTTGCCATTATAGTGACATATATTTGCACTAAATAATGGGCTCCTAATGAGATTATCTCTCGTTAGGAGCCCATTTTATTGAACATTTGTGGAAATACGTCAGCTCGCCTGACTGGCTGCTATGTCTAAAATGCCCCAAATCGCTGCTACTAAAAAGGTAACAGTACTCATATTTGATGTTTTTTGCCCACAGCTATTTGCAGACCCCTCTATAGGGCGACGCCAACGAGGGTTTCGTCGACTGTGTTACCCAAGAATGTCCCCAACGACTAGGTGCGGTTGCTGCCCAGGAGTGTCCCGGGGTGCCGGCACAAAAGGAACGTCCCTAACTGCCAGGTTTAGGCTGTTAGATCGAGTTCGTAGAGGAAGCTTTCGCGCGGCATGTCGTGACGGCGCTCTTCGCGGTTGGCGCGGTGCGTGGCCGTGCGCTTAAAGCCGTGCAGCTCGTAGAACTTCCACGAGCAGTTGGAGTCGGTGTACAGGTGCGCCCTCGTCGCTCCAAGCGAGGACAGGTGCGAGACGGCGGCATCGAGCAGAACCGTGCCAACGCCCAGGCCATGGACATCGCGATCCACGGCAAGCAGCGTGACCTCGTTGTCGTGCGGCAACGGGCTGCTCTCGAGCAGGCGGTTGTTGGTTCGGATGGTTGCGCGCACAAACGAGAGATACTCGGCGCACGCATCGGGCTCTAGCTCACGCATCTGCGATAGCAGCGCGCGTTCGGTATCCATCCAATGCTCGTTGATAGTGGCGCCGGAGCTCTGTCCCGCACGCGCGAGCGAAATGCCACGCGCCTGGCCGTCGATTACGGCAACCTGCGAAAACGTCGACGACGAAAGGCAATAGGCGAGGTCGCACGCGGCCTCAAGGCGGTTGTACTCATCGTTATCCGAATTGTTATGCCAAAGCTGCTGCAGAATCAGCGCGATGGCGTCGAAGTCTTCGGTATCAAACGGTCGGTAGAGAACCCGCGAGACCATGGTGCCTCTTTCTTTTGCGGATGCATATCGAGCACAGTTCTACCACGCCATTGGCATCTAATTATGGTGCCCCTGTGTTCCATGAACTCACCGTGCCTGGTGCCATGCCCATCCCCTCCGCTCGCAAACTTTTTCTGCACATGCGCCCGTTGCGGGGTGCATCGATGCGCTCGATGCGCTACATTAAATCAGTATTTTCAATGCCGCTGCGCGAGCGCTGCAGATCGACGTATCACCGACTCACAGAGCACGGCGGCGTACCAGACAGGAGGACTGCATGGGATCTGATGTGAAGATCGCACGTGCGTTGATCTCGGTTACCGATAAGACGGGCGTCGTCGATTTCGCACGGACGCTGGTCGATGACTTTGGCGTCGAGATCATCTCTACGGGCGGCACGGCTCGTGCCATCGAGGACGCGGGCGTCCCCGTAACCCCCATCGAGGAGTTCACGGGCTATCCCGAGATGATGGACGGCCGCGTTAAGACCCTGCACCCCAAGGTTCACGGCGCGCTGCTGGCCCGCCGCGATTCCGAGCAACACATGCAGGAGGCGGCTCAGCACGGCATTAAGCTGATCGATCTAGTCGTCGTCAACCTGTACGAGTTCGAGAAGACCGTCGCTAATCCTGAGGTCACCTTTGCGGATGCCATCGAGCACATCGACATCGGCGGTCCCTCCATGCTGCGCTCCGCTGCTAAGAACGCTGCGAGCGTTACCGTCATTTCCGACCCGGCCGACTATGATGCCGTCCTGGCCGAGATGCACGAGACCGGTGGCTGCACCACGCTTTCTACCCGTCGTCGTCTGCAGGTGAAGGTCTACCAGACCACCGCCGCCTACGATACGGCTATCTCCCGTTGGCTTGCCGCCCAGGCAAGCGACGTGGCTGACACCTCTGCCAAGCTCGAGATCTCGCTGGAGAAGGTCGACGACCTGCGCTATGGCGAGAATCCTCAGCAGAAGGCTACGGTCTATCGCTTTGCCGAGGGCTGCGAGAATACCGCGAGCTCGCAGTTCCCGCTCGTGGGCTCCGAGCAGATCCAGGGCAAGCCGCTCAGCTACAACAACTATCTGGATGCCGACGCCGCTTGGAACCTGGTCCGCGAGTTCGACGAGCCTGCCTGCGTGATCCTCAAGCATCAGAACCCCTGCGGCTCCGCCGCGGCCGAGGACATCACGGCCGCCTACGACCGCGCGTTTGCCTGCGATCCCAAGAGCGCCTTTGGTGGCATCATCGCCTGCAACCGCGAGGTTCCCTATGAGCTGGTCGAGCACTTCGCCGATCAGAACAAGCAGTTCGTCGAGGTTATCATCGCCCCGAGCTACACTGCCGAGGCGCTCGAGCGCATGGCCAAGCGCCCCAACCTGCGCGTGCTGGCTACCGGCGGCGTGGACCACGGCGCCCAGGTGGAGCTGCGCTCCGTCGACGGCGGCATGCTGGTGCAGGAAGTCGACCACGTGACCGAGGATCCCGCGACCTTTACGTTCCCCACCGACCGCAAGCCCACCGACGCCGAGATGGCCGAGCTCGAGTTTGCCTGGAAGGTCTGCAAGGGCGTCAAGTCCAACGCCATCCTGGTCTCCAAGGGCAAGGCCGGCATTGGCATGGGCCCCGGTCAGCCCAACCGCGTTGACTCTGCGCTGCTTGCCTGCGAGCGCGCCGAGGACTTCTGCGAGCGCGAGGGCGTGGAGAAGGGCGGCTTTGCCTGCGCAAGCGACGCATTCTTCCCGTTCCGCGACAACGTCGACGTGCTTGCCGCGCACGGCGTGACCTGCATCATTCAGCCCGGCGGCTCCAAGCGCGACGACGAGAGCATCCAGGCCTGCAACGAGCACAATATTGCTATGGTCTTTACAGGCGCTCGCCACTTTAGGCACTAAGTTTCGCCTCGGGACAAAATAATCTCTGCAAAAGACGGTCGCTCCGTTTGGAGGGCCGTCTTTTTGGTATAAGAGGACGGAATGACTAACACGAAAGGTATGACCATGCCCCAGATTGATGATGCCGAGCTGTTTGGCAATGCCGAGGATCAGCGTGCGTACGAGGACTTTTGCGCCAATCAGGAGGCGGTCGAGAAGTTCACGCTCGACAAGCCCGCGCT
>CAVEDI010000053.1:0-12441 GCA_963614405.1 Oscillospiraceae bacterium
AGTCCTTCGTCGACGATAAGACGCTCGTCTTCGTGTTCGTCAACAACGACGCCTACACCCGTCAGTACGACATCGACATCCTCAACGAGATCGGTGGCGACGAAATCGCTCAGCACACCATCGCCGTTCAGCAGGAAGGTGCCACCGTCTATGAGGGTGAGTCCTTCACCTTTAAGGGCTACGAGGCACTTCCCGAGGGCTACCTTGCTCTGCCGTTCGTGATGTTTGCCCAGGCTATCAGCCTGCTCAACTCCGTGCGCGTGGGCAACACGCCCGATACGCCGAGCCCCACCGGCACGGTCAACCGCGTGGTTAAGGGCGTGACGATTCACCCCTTCACCGCTTAATCGCGTCCCCCTGTAAGGGCGCCCGTCCGCTCATAACGGCGGGCGGGCGCTTTTTGTTTTACGTGAGCTGGGTATAAGCATCACTACAGTCAACTGCTTTAGAAGCAAGGAGTGCATATGAGCACGTACGCAATTAAGGCTGACAAGTTCTTCTTGCCGGCAGGCCCGCAACTGGGCGGCTATCTTATGGTCGAGGATGGCGTCTTTGGCGCCTGGCAGGCCGACGAGCCCTCTTGCGAGATTAAGGACTACACGGGATCGTGGATCGCACCGGGTATGGTCGATACTCACATCCATGGCTTCTACAACCACTCAACTACCGATAACGATCCCGAGGGCATCGATATCAGCTCGACCGAGCTCGCCCGTCGCGGCACCACCAGCTGGCTGCCCACGACGTTCACCGATGGCGTCGAGCAGATCAAAGACGCCTGCGCCGCCATCGCTCAGGCGGACGAGGGTCGCGGCCCCGACTTCTGCGGTGCTCGCATTCAGGGCATCTACCTGGAGGGCCCCTTCTTTACCATGAAGCACGTGGGCGCGCAGAACCCCGCTTACCTGATCGATCCCTCCGAGGAGGTCTTCGATCAGTGGCAGGAGGCTGCGGGTGGTCGCATCGTCAAGAGCGCCATGGCGGCCGAGCGCGACGGTGCCGCTGCTTATGCGGCTGCGCTGAACGCCAAGGGTGTGGTGACCAGCATCGGTCACTCCGACGCCACCTACGATGAGTGCATCGCCGCCATCAACGCCGGTGCCAGCTGCTTTACGCATACCTATAACGGTCAGCGCGGGCTGCATCACCGTGAGCCCGGTGTCGTGGGCGCTGCCATGTCCACGCCCGAGACCTACGCCGAGATCATCTGTGACGGCAAGCACGTTAACCCTGCCGCCATCAAGGCGCTGCTGCAGGCAAAGGGCTGGCAACACACGGTGCTCATCACTGACTGCCTGGGCTGCGGCGGCATGCCCGAGGGCAGCTACACCAGTGGTGGCATGGACGTCATCATGAAGGACAACCTGTGCTGGCTCGCCGACGGCAAGAGCATTGCCGGCTCGGTGCTCACGCTTGCCCAGGGCGTCAAGAACATCGTTGACTGGGGCATCGCCAGCGCCGATATCGCCATTCGCATGGCAACCGAGGTGCCGGCACGCTCCGCGCATATCGAGGATAAGTGCGGCAGCATCATGCCGGGTCGCGACGCCGACTTTGTCGTGTTCGACCATGAGCTCACCCTCGTCGAGACGTATGTTGGCGGCCAGAGCGTCGGCAACGCCTTTACCGAGTAACGATAGAAAAAGACGGCGGGCCCGAATCTGCTCGGACCCGCCGTATGGGTTAAACGCTCAAAAGCACCTTCACAGTTACAGCTTGTTAGCGATCTTCTTTGCCGTGCGCTTAACGCCCGCCACCAGGCCTCCTGCAGGATGCTCCTTCTCGTATGCTAGGCGCTTCTCGCGCTTGGCGTACTCTTCGACGATGATGTCGCCATACTCGTCTTCGATCTTGTCGAAGAAGTCGACGGCGCCCTTAATTTCCTCAGCGGTTGGGTGTCCCTTTTGGACACCGCCGGCGAGTTTGAACGGCCCCCACGTATCAAAGCCGGGACAGCCGTAGACACCCATAAAGATGGCCTGCCTCATGCGGCAGATGCCATCGATATCCTTGCCGTACCACTTGTTTTTGCCACCGTAGGTCATAAGGCCAAACACCTTGTCCTGCGGCTGCAGCACGTTCGTGAGCACTCGTGCCATGTCCTTGTCGATCTCGGAGTAATAGATGCCCGTGGCGACGCCAATCAGATGGTATTCGTGCAGGTCGGGGTACTCGTTTTTGCCAAGCGCCTTGACGTCGAGGGTATCGATCTCGGGGTGTGCCTCGACGATGGCGTCCACGAGCTTTTTCGTATTGCCGTGATGGCGCGAGGCGTAGAGGATGATGGTTCGCATAAGAAGGCCTTTCAGCTGTAATTGCATCAATGTCTGTATGGTACCCCGTTACATGGCTGGGATACCGGACGCATCGATGAACGTGCGGGTTTGTCCTTTGGTCAGGGCCGAGACGGGTTCTTGCGAGCAAAAAAGCAGTTGTTCGAAAGGATGGGCAATGGAATACGCTCTCTCCAACGATTCGATTTCTATTAAGGTGTCCACGGCTGGTGGTTCGTTTACCTCGATTGAGGCCGGAGGTCGCGAGTACTTGTGGCAGGGCGATCCCGCAGTGTGGTCCGGTCAGGCGCCGGTCTGCTTTCCGATTTGCGGAGGCTTGCGCGACAACAGCGCCATGACGTTTGCCGGGCATCATGTAAAGCTCGCTCGCCACGGGTTTGCGCGCAAACAGGAGTGGAAGCTGCTGAGCCAAGACGAGAACGAGCTGGCGATGTGCCTGGCTTCGGAGGATAACGCCGCGCTGCTGAGCGATTATCCGTACCCGTTTAAGCTTGTCGCTCGTTATACGCTTGAGGACGCCGCCGTGCGTGTCGCCTATGAGGTTACCAACGAGGGTACCGAGGACATGCCGTTCTTTATCGGCGGTCATCCCGGCTTTAGGTGTCCGCTCGATGAGGGCGAGGCCTATACGGACTACGAGTTGCGCTTTGAGAAAGACGAGGCTGCGGAGCTTTGCACCGCTGTCCCTTCGACTGGCTTGATTGACGTGGCAAACCGCTCCAAGAACCCCATGGTGGGAAAGACGCTGCCTCTGTCACATGAGCTCTTCGATTTTGCGGAGACCATCTTTGACGTGCTCGAGAGCCGTCAGGTCACGCTTTCCAAAAAGGGCGAGGACAAGGGCGTCCGCCTGAGCTTTGAGGGCTTCCCATATCTCATTGTGTGGAGCAAGCCCGAGGGCGATTTTGTGGCGGTTGAGCCTTGGGGCGGTCTTTCGACCTGTTCCGATGAGGACGATGTGCTTGAGCATAAGCGCGGCTGCCTTGTCGCCAAGCCCAAGGAGACCGTCGTTCGCTCGTTCACGATTGAGATTCTGTAATTCCGTTTTGTCGACTCGTATCGCGAGGCACAAGGAGCCTGCGAGATAAGGAGCTAAAAATGATCCTCACCGTTACGATGAACCCGTCTGTCGATACGCGCTATCAGCTCGATGAGCTCGTCATCGACGACGTCAACCGTGTGACGCCCGAAAAGACCGCCGGCGGCAAGGGCCTTAACGTAGCCCGCGTCCTTGGTCAGTTGGGCGACGATGTTGTGGCAACCGGCCTGCTTGGTGGCCATATGGGCGCCTATATGGCCGAGCTCATGGACGCCAACGGTATTAACAACGACTTTGTGCCCATCAAGGGCGAGACCCGCATCTGCCTCAATATCCTTCATGCCGGCAACCAGACCGAGCTGCTCGAGAGCGGCCCGACAATTGCCCCTGAGGAGCTCGATGCCTTTACCGCCAAGTTTACCGAGCTTGCGAGCAAGGCCGACGTCGTCACCATCTCGGGTTCGCTGCCCCGCGGTGTCGAGGCAGACTACTATGCCAAGATCACGGGCATTGCCGAGAACGCCGGCGCCAAGGTGCTGCTCGATACCTCGGGTGCTTCGCTCGAGGCGGCGCTCAAGTCCGAGGTCAAGCCCGAGCTTGTCAAGCCTAACCTGACCGAGATCAACGGCCTTCTGGGCACGAGCTTTACCACCGACGATGTGGACGAGCTCCGCGCCGCGCTCTCCTCTGATGCCCGCTTCTCCGATATCCCCTGGGTCGTCGTGTCCATGGGTGCCGCCGGCTCCGTGGGCTTCCATAACGGCCGTGCGTTCCGCGCAAAGACGCCCGATATCCCTGCCGTTAACGCCACGGGCTCTGGTGACTCCACTATCGCTGGCTTCGCGCATGCCATTGCTGCTGGCGCAGACGACGAGACGGTGCTGCGTACCGCCAACACCTGCGGCAAGCTCAATGCCATGGATCCCATGACTGGCCATCTGGTCATGGACCGTTGGGACGAGGTCTACAACGGCGTTGTCGTGACCGAGCTGTAAGGGCTTGGGCGTCGGTCCCGGCATCGATTGCTAGCTCATGTCGACGACAAGTGCGATAGCATTATGCTGGGGCGCGACGCCGACGTTGTCGTGTTCAATCCCGACCTTACCCTGGTCGAGGCGTATGCGGGCGGCAACAGCGTCGGTAACGCGTTTGCCGAGTAGCCGCCAAAGAAGCGATCCGAGAGGGGATTTAGATGATTTACGGTGCATTGGGCGATATCGAGGAATACCGCGGAATGCTCAAGGGCCTCGACGTGCTGATCGATTGGCTCGAGGAGAACGATCCGGCGGAGCTCGAGGTCGGCAGCCATCCGATTCTGGGCGACAAGGTCTTTGCGAACGTCATGGCTCCCACGACGCGTCCCGAGGCCGAGGCTCACTATGAGACGCATCAGCGCTATCACGACCTGCAGATCGACGTCGAGGGTCGTGAGGCCTTTAAGGTCGCTACGGGCAGCCTGACGCTGGTCCAGGAGTTTGACGAGAAGGACGACTACGATCTGGTCGATTCCGACACTTCGATCGCCGGCGATCTTGCTGACGACAAGTTTGCACTGTTCGTTGCCGGTGAGCCGCATATGCCCACGCTCGAGTTCCCGGGCGATGGCGCACAGCCGGTCAAGAAGATCTGCTTTAAGCTGCTTGCAGACGCTTACTGGGAGGAGTAGCGCACTGCTCGGCTGAGCTGCTCGTCTGATGACGTGATTCCATTGAGGAGCGCGCTTGAGCCCCGTTAATCGCGGTTCCCTTGGGGATTGCGGTTGGCGGGGCTTTTTTGTTGAGTAGGGGAGTTGCCGGCGGCGTTTTGCTTGGATTTATTTGCGAAGAACATCGGCTAGCCGCAGGATTGAAATCATCGACCGATAAGTGAGTTCCACTTTTTCGCCCGCAAGCAGTCGTTTCGAGCCAATCTCATCTAGCCCCACAAGCCGAGAAAACAGCGGGCCGCTCATCGTGCCATCGTCAATTGATTCCCTTATGGTCTTCAAAACGTCCGTATCATGAAGCGATGCCGAGCTGTAGGGGGCAACACGAGCGGAACTCTCAATTAACGACGAGACAAAAGGATGGAGATGCTTTGGACATAGTCCATCAAACACCACAACCCCATTGTCGTTCGAGCCGACCAGGCGCCAAGTATAATGATCGACCCAGTCATCTCCGTCATATATGGCGTCCATGAGCAACTTCCCGTCTAGAGAGAGAAACCTATTTGGACATCGGGGCGCAAGACCGCAATCCATATCGGGCCTGCAGCAGCTCCAACCCAACGCACCACATAGGTTCCCTTTCGTACATGTGTATCAATCTGCCCCGAAATGCCGGTGAATGCAATTCCAGACCCGTTTGTCGGATAGCAATCGACGTATTTTTTGTTTTCCGCTCACAACCTTGTATAGATATATCGTTTCAGCAAAAGAGAAGGTATCGTGACTATTTTAGATCTATATGGCCAATTCGAGCCCTCGCCATGGCAATTGTTGCAGCTGGGTTTCTTTTCATTAAAATTTCACTTTGGTAAATCCCCGCCCCTAAGCATTAAACCCGAAGTCCACCGAGTGGGCGAATTCCGGCGGATGTGCGCCTGAAATCGGTAACAAAAAAAGCCGCCCGAAGGCGGCTATCTTGTGCAATGGAGCCAGCGACCGGGCTCGAACCGGTGACCCCCGCTTTACGAGAGCGGTGCTCTACCAACTGAGCTACGCTGGCGGCCATGTGGTGACGCAACTGAGGCGTCAACGGCTGTCTATGATACGGGACATCGCACATCCGCGCAAGTGTTCTGACGGCTTTTCTCACTTTAAATGCACTAATATTGGAGACGTGATGTCTTGCTCTTACGGGTCTCAAGCAGAATGGGGCAGTGATGATTCAACCCAAGATTCTTCTCACGCGCATCGATGATCGGTTTATTTACGGGCAAGACGTTGAGCTGTGGAATGAGGCGGTTGGTTCCAACCTCGTCCTGATCGTTAACGACGAGATTGCGGCGGATTCGCGCAAGTGGGCGCCTATGGGGGTCGCGGTGCCCGAGGGCGTGTGGACACGGTTTTTCTCGGTGCAAAGGGCCATCGACATCATTCATACCGCAACGCCGCGCCAATTGATTCTGATCATGGTGGCCTCACCCGCCGATGCACTCGCGCTGGTTAAGGGTGGCGTGCCGATCACCAAGATCAGCATTGGCCATATGCAGGCAGGGGAGGGCAAGCACCCCATAACGCCCGCAGTCGCCGTAGACGGCGAAGATGTCGCCGCCTTCAAAGAGCTGCAAAAGCTCGGCATAGAACTAGAAATCCGCTATCTCCCCAGCTCCAATCCCGACCCCATCGGCAATCTGTTCAACTGATCCCTTGGGGACGGAGAAAAACGAATCATTTTGCCCTTGCGAGGGACGCGTGCGATGCTGCCTGTCAAAAACAATGCCCATTTACTACGTTTGATCGGCTATCGCCGAGCATGTCGAATTTGAGAAAAACAAAACCGCAGGTAGGCGGCTCGCGAATTTAGCAAAAACCGGTGCATGGTCGAGCATCCCGGGCTAAACGTAGTAAATGGGCATAGTTTTGATATGTCGCTCATACAGTCACAGCGAAATTGAGCCCAAAAGATGAAAAAAACGCCCGTCGGCGGTGGTGCCGGCGGGCGTTGCTGTGCGATATGTTGCGTTGTGGGCTTAGTGCCTCATAAAGTGGTATTCGATCACGTTGCTGTAGGGGTGACCCGGGCCCACAATGCCCTGCGGGAACAGCGGCTGGTGCGGCGTGTCGGGGTACATCTCTGCCTCGAGGGCAAAGCCAGCGCCCCAGCCATAGTTGGCATCGTCCTTGGCGTGTTCGTCGCCCAGCCAGTTGCCGGTGTAGAGCTGCACGCCCGGGGCGGTGGTGTAGTAGTCCAGCTCACGACCAGTCCACATCTCCTCGACGTGCATCGCGCGGCGCAGGTTGCGACCGTACTGATAGCCATCGATGCACAGGCAGTGGTCGTAGCCGCGTGCCTGCTCGATCTGCGGGTTGTCGGCCTCCATGCCGGGTGCGACAGGACGCAGCTCGCGGAAGTCGAATGGCGTGCCTTCGACCGGAACAATTTCGCCGGTGGGAATGTTCTGGTCGTCAATGGGCAGGTAGTGGGCGGCGTTGGCGACAAAGAAGTGCTCACAGTCCATTCCGGCGTTATGGCCGGCAAGGTTAAAGTACGTGTGGTTGGTCATGGCCACGTAGGTGGCGCGGTCGCTCTCGCAGCCGTATTCGATACGGAAGCAGCCGGTGCGCGTCACGGTAAACACGGCCGTAAAGGTGCGGTTGCCGGGAAGACCCAGCTCACCGTCCTCAAGCGAGGTGGTCATGCGCACGGCATTGTGGACCTCGTCGAGCTCAACGTCCCACACGCGCTTGTGCAGGCCGTGCTCAAGGTCGCTGTGCAGGTTGTTGACGCCCTCGTTGGCCGGCATATGCCAGTCCGTGCCGGCGATGGTGATCGTGGCACCCGCAGTGCGGTTGGCCACGGGGCCGATGGTCGCGCCAAAGCAGGCGGGGTTGTCAAAGTAATCCTCGAGCTTATCGAAGCCCAGCACCACATCGCGCACGTTGCCGGGGATGTCGGGCACGTCGATGCCCAGCACGGTGGCGCCAAAGTCCATAATGCGAACGCAGATCTCGGGCCCGTTGAGGGTGTAACGATGAACGGGGGTACCGCACGGCGCGGTGCCGAAAAGCTCGGAAGTGATCATTTGGTTCCTAACATCGAGGTATTTCCGACAAACTGTAGCGCGAACAGGCGAGATTATCACTACACCCCACTAAAGCAGGGGGTATTTTTCTCAAAAAAGTGATGATTGAGCTGTACGGGCGTTCATTTTTGACACGCACGGGTCTGATACAATTTGTTCGTTACTGTTTGAATGATATGCACGCATAGAACGGCGAGGATTCATCGTGATTAAGGCAGAGCGACAGGATAGGGTTCGTCAGCTGCTCGAGGAGCAGGGCACGGTCTCGGTCAAAGAGATTTCTGATGCGTTAGGTGTCTCGGATATGACGATCCGCCGCGATCTTGAGGAGCTTGCGAGCCTAGGCGAGATCGAGCGCGTGCACGGCGGAGCCCGTAGTGCGCAGGGCCGTCCACATGCTATGTTGCGCCATGAGTATTCGCACAGCGAAAAGCGCACCAAGCATGCCGAGGAAAAGCTGCAGATCGCGCGCCGCGCCGTGGAGCTTATCGAGGAAGGCTCGACCATCTTTTTGGGTACGGGCACCACGGTTGAGCAGATGGCCTCGATGCTGCCGGCGTGCCGCCTGCGCATCGTGACTAACTCGCTTTCGGTCTTTAACCTGCTTGAGGCGCGCGAGGACTGTGACCTGTGCCTGGTAGGCGGCATGTACCGTCGCCGCACCGCCGCTTTTGTGGGACCAACGGCCGAGGATACCCTGCGTGCGCTGGGCATCGACGCGGCGTTTATCGGCGCCAACGGCATTTTGGACGGCGACGTGTCCACGTCTAACATGGAAGAGGGCCGCATCCAGCAGCTCGCCTTTAGCAAGGCCGATTCACGCTACCTCATCGCCGACTCCAGCAAGATCGGCAAGCGCGACTTCTACACCTTCTGCCGCCTGGACAGTTTGGATGCCGTGGTGTGCGAGCCGGGCGTCGCCGCCGAGGATCGTGTCGCCATCGAGGAACATACGCGGGTCATCTGCTAGCTAATGCTACAGACGATACTTCTGCCCCTGCCGGCGCAGGGGTTATCGCTTCACAATGACGCGTAAATAACTTTGGGCAACAAGGATGAGGCTATTCTGGGATATGACTAGACTCCGTATTTCGTCTTTATGTCCCTTGAGAATGAATCGTAGTCTTCATAGAGCCCCTCTCTGCTTTCATCCTCGGCGTGGTTTACACGTTCAAGGAGCTTATCCTTTGGAGCCTCTTTTGTTATTGCGGCCTCGCTATCGGGTATTGTGGATTGCAAGAATAGTTCTAGAGCATGGACGTCTTTGAGTATGTAGCCCGTCGAACGACCCGCTCCTGTTTTTTCGATTGCGCTGCAACTAACAAGCTGACCGAGGGTTCGTTTAACGGTAACCTCGCTGATATCGGGGCAGTTGGATCGGATGTCGGATTTCTTAATGACGCCGGGTCTCTGTTGAAATAGAACAGCGATGCGCGCTTGCTTCGACATGGGACGAGTGCTTGATTCAATTAAGGTACGCTGCTCGAGCTGTCGGTAGGCGGCCAGGGTTGTTCCGAGCATGAAACGGATAAAGGGTACTTCGGTGTTTTGATTTTCATTCCATCCAGTGGAGCTTGCAGCGAGGGCGTTGTAGTAGAGCGCCTTGTTGTCTTCAATAAGTCGTTCGATGCTGATGTAACGCGCAACGTCGTATCCAGTCTTTTCGAGTAGCAGCGTTGTAAGGAGCCGGCTCATCCTGCCATTGCCATCGTTGAAGGGATGAATGCTGACAAAATCGAAGATGAAGCGGAATGATATAAGGAGGGGGTCGCAAACTTGACGAGATAAGGCGTCGTTGAGGGACCGACAGGCTTCTTCGATAAGTCCGGGGGTTGCTAGGGCCGAAGGCGGCCTAAAGCGCACAAATCGATTGCCTTGATTGTCGATGGAGATGATTTCGTTATCGCTATCTTTCCAATGGCCCCCATACGAGATTGCCGTGTGCGCCATGAGGTCACGATGCAACTGCAAAATGACCGATGGCGTTACGGGAATGGAATCGTGTTGCTCGTGAATAAGCGACAGCACATCTCGGTATCCAGCGATTTCTTCCTCTGCGCGGGAGCTTGGCTTGGCGGAATACGCCATGATTGCTTTGAGTCTTTTTTGGGTGGTAACAATTCCTTCAAGTCCGTTGGAGGATTGGGTGCTTTGGATCTTAGCTTCCTCCATAAGTGACGATAGAAGTTCGGGTTTAACTTGACTCAGAGCAAGCTGTCGGCCTTTATGCTCGCGTATCGAGAGGAGGAGGTTGGTGATTGGAGTTGCCTCGAGTTCCGCTGGGACTGTGGTGTAATCGAACTGGCGCATGCGGCTCCTTTCGATATCACGAACATACTTTCGATATCATAATACCATTAAATGACACCGAAAGTATGTTCGTGATACCGAAAACTAGAAACCATGCTTCATAACTGCTTGGAAAGTTCGGATTTGACTATCTTATTGTCTTGATCTGTAACAGTTAGACGGTTAAAAGTGGGCTACGTGTTACAGATTGAGATCTTTCAGCCCTGGTCGCCCGTTCGTCTAAATCTATAACAGTTAGGATTGAAAATCCCTGCTAGATGTTACAGATCGAGATAAACGGTCCGCACGGGCCCACCAAAAACAAAAAGGCCGCATACGAACCCGTGGAGGGATTCGCATGCGGCCGACAGGGGGTATGCGGCGGAAACTAGGCCATAAGTAGGCCGGTCTCCGAGACGTTCTTGTACCAGTACGCGCTCGCCTTGGGATAGCGCTTCTGGGTCTCAAAGTCGATGTAGAACAGGCCGTAGCGCTTGTTGTAGCCGTTGGTCCAGGAGAACTGGTCCTGCAGCGACCACACAAAGTAACCGTCGACGTTCACGCCGCAGTCGATTGCCTTGAGGATCCACGCGAGATGCTGACGCATGTAGTCGATGCGAGGGGCGTCGTCGATAAAGCCGTCCTCAAAGTCGTCCTTATAGCCCATGCCGTTCTCGGTAATGTAGATCTTCTTGTAGTTGGGGTAATCGTTCTTAATGCGGAGCAGCAGGTCGTAGAGGCCCTCGGGATAGATGATCCAGTCCCAATCGGTGGTGGGTACGCCTTCGCGCACGCATGACTCGCCCACGCCCTTGAGGAACCAGCGCGAGGAGCCCTTGTCGCCGGTGCCATTGTGGTTGATGTCGTTTTCGCCTTCGGCGGCACGCAGGAACTGGCACTTGTAGGTGTTGACGCCCAGGCAATCGTTGTAGGGGAGCGCGGCGGTCAGCGCGGCGATGTCCTCGTCGCGGACGTCGAGCTCGCCGCCGGCGATATGGGCCAGCTTGGTCGCAGCCTCCATGGTGTCGGCTGCATAGTGGCCGCGGAAGGTGGCGTCGAGCACCCAGCGGTTGTTGATGACGTCGGCCATGCGGGCTGCCTCGCAGTCGGCAGCGCTGTTGGGGTCGAGGGGATACTTGGGCTCCAGGTTCTGGACAATGCCGATCTCGCCCTCAAAGCCGCCCTCGTGGAAGGCGACGACAGCCTTGGCATGGGCCACCATCATGTTGTGCATGAGCTGGAAGGCCTTGTCCAGGCGGTACTTCTCGCCGTGCGGCCAGTTGCCGACGATAAAGCTGCCCTCGGCGGTTGCGGGAATCTCGTTAAAGGTAAACCAGTGCTTGACCTCGGTGAACTCGGCAAAGCAGAACTTGGCGTACTCGACGAAGGCGTCGATGGTCGTGCGCGTCAGGAATCCCTCGCCGCCGTTCTGGTAGAAGACCTCGGGCGTATCGAAGTGATCGAGCGTGACATAGGGGATAACGCCGGCTTTGTTGCAGGTGGCAAAGAGCTCATGATAGAAGGCGACACCCTCGGGGTTAATTTCGCCAGTGCCGTTGGGGAAGATGCGGCTCCAAGCGATGGAGACGCGGATACCGTTGATGCCGAAGCGCTGGCACAGGTCGATATCGACCGGGTACTTGTTGTAGAAGTCGCTTGCGGGATCGGGAGAGAAGCGACCCTGGGCTGCCAGGAAATCGTCCCAGGGCACTTTGCCCTTGCCGTGCGTACGGGTCTCGCCCTCAACCTGGTAAGCAGCGGTGGCGCCGCCAAACACAAAGCCGTCGGGGAACTGCATGGGGTTGGTCATGAGTCATCCTTTCTGTGGGATTCGAATAGGGAGAGGTGCCCGAACTGGGGATCCGGGCACCAACAGAGGGAGGAACCTAGTCGAGGTTCTCGCGGAGCCACTTGATGGCGCCAGCGGGGTCACGAGTAAGGTCGATATATTCCTTACCGCGCGGGGCGAGCAGCTTGATGCCCAGGCGATCGGTGTCGGCCTTCATGTCGTTGTAGTAGCTACGAACCTGCGGGGCAAGCACGATAACGTCGTACTGATCCATGATGGCAGTGTGCTGACCATAGGCACCT
>CAVEDI010000054.1:0-2447 GCA_963614405.1 Oscillospiraceae bacterium
CTGGGGCACGGCGATACGCAGCGGACCCTCGGCGCCACGGTCCGCGGCGTGATCGCCGTCGGAAGCGGCATCCTCGGCCGAGGTGCGCGCGGCCTCCAGGCGCTCGAGCGAAAAGGCGAAGCCCGCCGCCGGCACCTCGATACCGTCGCCAAACGCGCCGGTGAAGATGGAGTCATAGCGTCCGCCCGAACCGACCGGATCGGGCAGTCCGCCGGCATAAGCCTTAAAGACCAGGCCCGTGTAGTAATCGAAAGAGTTCATGATAGAGAAGTCGAACGACAGCACCTGGGCGTCCTCGGGTGCCAGGCCCTCAACCAGGGCACGCAGCTCGCGCGTCAGCGGCGCGACGATACCGGCAGCCTCCAGCAGCGCGTCCACGCGGTCGAGCACCTCGGCACCGCCGTGCAGACGCGGCAGCTCGCTAATGGCGGCCTTGACGGCATCGGACTCGGTGCTTGCCGCCACGCGGGCATCGAGGCCCACAAAGTCGTTGGCGTGCACGCAGCGCAGGGCCTCAGCGGCCAGCTCGCGATCCTCGCACGCCGCGAGCAGTTCCTTAAACGGACGCACGCTACCTGCGATAATGCGCGCATCGGGCAGTGCCAGCTTACGCACGGCCTCGGCCACGAGCGAGACGATCTCGACATCGCCCGCGGTATCGCCCGCACCGATAAGCTCAAAGCCCAGCTGTGTAAACTGACGCGAGCCACCGGCATTGCGCTGGCACTCGCGAACCACCGGCGCCTCGTAGCGAAGGCGTAGGGGCAGGTCGGCCGCGCGCATGCGGGTCGAAACCAAGCGCACGATCGGCAATGTGTTGTCGGGACGGACCACCAGCAGGCGGCCATCATCGTCAAAGAGCTTAAACGGCGTGTCCGCAATGCGGCCGCCCTCCTCGAGCGAACCCTTGTCCTCGAGCAGTGGCGTCTCGACCGGCAGGTAATGATGCTCCCTAAAGCAGCCCTTCACCGTATATGCGATCTCCTCGCGCGCCTGAGCCTCCTCGGGCAATATGTCCCGGAATCCCCACGGTGTGGCCGTCATCTGGTGAGCCTCCTCATGCTGTGTTTCGTATAGAACAGAAGACCGGCATAGCTCCGCCGGTCTTCTGGGTACTTTAGCATACTAGAGTATTTGCGGGGAGAATCGTCCTCCTCGGCTCATAGCGTATTCATTTGGAAACATAGGGGAAAGCGTGTCCCGCCCGCCAGCCAAAAACTGGGATGCGGTTTCCGGTTGAGGTCCTCAGCGGAAAGTGTGTCCCATTCTGAGCGCCTGTTCTGGGACGTGCTTTCCGCCAGAAGCCTCAAGCGGAAAGCACGTCCCGTTTCTCAAAAAACGTCAAACGCCAACTCGGCGCCCTGTCCCACTTAGGCGCCAATCGCGCGTCGGTACTCCGCCATAACCTGAGCGTCGGCAGCTGCGGGGTCGGCAAAATAGCGCCAGTCATAGGTCTCGGCCGAAACAACTCCGCGATAGCCGCGCGCCACCAGCCTATCCAGGTCGGCGCGCATATCGCGGTCGCCGTCACCCCAAGCAAGATGCGTCGTGCCATCTGCCGCAACATCGACAAAATGCACGTGGGCGACATCATCGCCAAGCAGATCGAAATAATCGTCGATGGTATCCCCCGCCACCGCCATAGCGCCCAAATCCAGACACGCCTTAAGTGCCGGATGATCAACTGCCTCGATCATGCGCTTCGTGTCGGCCGCCGAGTTCACGATCATCGACTCAACCGGCTGTAGGGCCTCGAGCACCAGTCGCACGCCGCGCTCTCCCGCATGCTCGGCAATCGCACGCAGCATCGAGGCGCTGCGACCCCACGCGTCCTCGATCGGCTCGTTCAAAAATGCCCAGCCGCTCGAGACCATGACCTGCTCGGCTCCAAGTTCCGCCGCGATATCCACAACGTTCTTAAAGTACGCGAGCGTGCGAGCGCGCGCCTCATTCCCGCGCGCCGCGATATTCCACGGCTTGGGGTTGTTCTGTTCGGGACAAAGCCCCACAATCCGAACCCCATACCGCTGTGACAGCTCCTGCACCTGCTCGAGCGAATCGTATCCATGGCAATCGACATACAGATGCATCGCCCCGGTCCAAAGCTCGCAACACGTGTAGCCCGAGGCCGCTGCCGAAGAAAAGAATTCCTCAAGGTCAAAATAACGATGGCTGATATTCATGACGGCAAGCTGGGGATAGCTCATAATTACTCTCCAACCCAAGCGAGGCCCCGTTCCATATAGGAGCGAGGCCCGATTACACAAACGTTATTTGCTCTTAGTAGTCGAACTGGTGATAGTAGCGACGGTAGTTGAGGTTGTGCTTGGTGACCGTCTCGTAGTAAGCGGCAAGGCGATCGGTGATCAGCGAGGAGAGGATCCACGGGGACACGATGACGCGGAACTCGTCGTCAAGGCCGGGGATCGCGAACTCGGCGGTGTCGA
>CAVEDI010000055.1:0-18442 GCA_963614405.1 Oscillospiraceae bacterium
GTGCTGCAGCATCTCGCGCAGGCTCAGGCATTTGGGAACGCCGTTGACGAGCGCCAGGTTGTTGGCGCCAAAGGTCGTCTGCAGCGAGGTGTACTTATACAGGTTGTTGAGCACGACCTGCGGAATGACGCCCTTCTTGAGCTCGATGACCAGACGGATGCCCTTCTGGTTGGACTCATCGCGCATATCCGAGATGCCCTCGATGCGCTTGTCGTTGACGAGCTGGGCGATCTTCTCCTGCAGGGTGCCCTTGTTGACCATGTAGGGAATCTCGGTAAAGACCAAGCGGCTGCGGCCGGTCTTAGTGGACTCCACATGTGCCTTGGCACGCACGGTAATGGAGCCGCGGCCGGTCTCGTAGCTCTGCTTAATGCCGGCGCTGCCCATGATGATGGCGCCGGTGGGGAAGTCCGGACCGGGCATGATCTGCATGAGCTCGTCGACGGTGGCGTCGGGGTTGTCGATCAGGTAGCAGGTGGCCTCGATCGCCTCGGTGAGGTTATGCGGGGCGATGTTGGTGGCCATGCCGACGGCGATGCCCTGGCTGCCGTTGACCAGCAGGTTGGGGAAGCGCGCAGGCAGCGCCACGGGCTCGGCGAGCGATTCGTCGTAGTTGGGCTGCCAGTCGACGGTATCCTTCTGCAAGTCACGCAGCAGTTCCATGGCGGGCTTTGCCAAGCGGCTCTCGGTGTAACGCATGGCCGCCGCGCCGTCGCCGTCGATGTTGCCGAAGTTGCCGTGACCGTCGATGAGCGGCGTGCGCATGGAGAACCACTGCGCCAGGCGGACCATGGCCTCATAGACCGCGGAGTCGCCATGCGGGTGGTACTTACCGATAACTTCGCCGACCGTCCAGGCCGACTTCTTATGTGGGCGGTTGGGGTAGATGCCGCTCTCGTTCATCGCGTACAGGATGCGGCGGTGCACCGGCTTTAAGCCGTCGCGCACGTCCGGCAGGGCACGCGCCGTGATAACCGACATCGAATACTCGATGAACGACTGCTTCATCTCGCGGCCAAACTCCGAAATCTGGAGCTGGCCGCCGTTGATATCCTCGCCGGCCGAGGCGCCGCGATCGACTTCGCCAAAGCTCTCCTCGAGCTCGGCGTCGTCGTCTTCCTCCTCATCATCATCGGCATCGGGGTTATAGGCGTCCGGATCGCCGTCCTCGCCCTGCTCAGCACGGGCAAGCAGGCGCTTCAGATCATCGGGCATACCGGCATCGCCGGCCTCGTCCATACCCTCGTTATTGTTGATATCGTCTGCCACGTTACCTCCTCATGGTTTGCGTGGTCTAATTAGTTCCCTACCACGGAGACGGCTTTTCCAGGTGCCGCAGATTCGCCCGAAAGAGGAGGGAAACGTACTTGGGTACGCGACCGACGATTGAGGGCGAAGGTGCGGTGGCTGGGAAAGCCGAACAGGTTAGGCATCTAAGAATCGTGCATCATGTGCATGCTTCTCGATGTACTCGCGGCGATAGCCGACCTCGGAACCCATCAGCTCGCGCACGGCGCGGTCCGCCACCACGGCGTCCTCGATCGACACGCGCTGCAGAATGCGGGTCTTGGGGTCCATCGTCGTCGAGGCAAGCTGCTTGGGGTCCATCTCGCCCAGGCCCTTGTAGCGCTGGACGGTATAGCCCTTGCGCTTTTTGGTAATCTTGCCGTCCTTGGCCTTGCCGTCCTCGTCGTTATCGTCGGGGTTCAGGCCCAGACTCTGGATGGTGTCGCGCAGGATCTCGTCTTCGGGCTGGCGGCCGTTGGGATACACGTAGTGGATCTTGTTGCGCACCTTAATGCCAAAGATGGGCGGGCAGGCAACATAGACGTAGCCGGCATCGATCAGCGGACGCATGTACTTGTAGAAGAACGTCAGCAGCAGGATGCGGATATGCGCACCGTCGACGTCTGCATCGGTCATGATGATGATCTTGTGGTAGCGCGCCTTGGTGATATCGAAGTCGCCGCCGTCGCCGGCACTCGTCGTGACGCCGCAGCCGATCGCGGTAATCAGCGACTGGATGGTGTCACTCGAGAACGCGCGATGGTCACCAACGCGTTCGACGTTCAAAATCTTGCCGCGCAGGGGCAGAATCGCCTGGATGTCTCGGCGACGGCCGTCCTTGGCCGAACCGCCTGCCGAGTCGCCCTCTACGATGAAGAGCTCGGTCAGCTCGGCATCGCGCACCGAGCAGTCAGCGAGCTTACCGGGCAGGGACGCCGTCTCGAGCAGGCTCTTGCGGCGGGTCGCCTCGCGCGCCTTGCGGGCGGCATTGCGCGCCTTGCAGGCCTGTTGCGCCTTCTTGACGATCTCGCGAGCGGGCTTGGGATGCTCCTCGAGGTAATCGACAAGGCCGTCGGTCACAATCTTGAGCGTCAGCGCGCGCATATAGGAGCTGCCGAGCTTTGCCTTGGTCTGGCCCTCAAACTGCGGATCGGGCAGCTTGACCGAGATAACGGCCGAAAGGCCCTCGCGCACATCGTCGCCGGTCAGGTTGGCGTCTTTTTCCTTGAGCAGGTTCTGCTTGCGCGCGTAATCGTTGATCACGCGGGTGAGCGCGGTGCGGAAGCCCTCAAGGTGCATGCCGCCCTCGGGGGTGTAGATGTCGTTGGCAAACGACATGACGTTCTCGCCGTAACCGCTATTCCACTGCAGGGAAACCTCGACCTCGCCCATCTTGGCCACAGGTGCGTCCGGGTCCGATTTGCCCTCGATGTAGATAGGCTCCTTAAAGGCCTCGGGGACGTCCTTGCCCTCGTTGAGGAACTTGACGAAGTCGATGATGCCGCCCTCGTAGCAAAACTCCTCCACGTGGGGAGTCGCTTCGCGCTCGTCGGTCAGCACGATTTTGAGGTTCTTATTGAGGAACGCCGTCTCCTGCAGACGGTTATGCAGCGTATCGAAATCGTAGATGCAGGTCTCGAAGATCTCGTCGTCGGGCCAGAAGGTGACGGTGGTGCCCGTCGAATCCGAGGTGCCCACGACCTCCATCTTCTTGACGGTCTTGCCGCGCGAGAACTCCATCTCGTAGGTGTTGCCATCGCGACGAACCTGAACGACCACGCGCTTGGACAGTGCGTTGACGACGGAGATGCCCACGCCGTGCAGGCCGCCCGAAACCTTATAGGCCGAGTTATCGAACTTACCGCCGGCGTGCAAGATCGTCATGACGACCTCGAGCGTCGGGATCTTTTTAACAGGGTGCTCGTCGACGGGGATGCCGCGCCCGTTGTCGACGACCGTGATGGAGTTGTCGGCGTGGACCGTCACCTGGATCTCGGTGCAGAAACCGGCCATGGCCTCGTCGACGGAGTTGTCAACGATCTCCCACACCAGGTGATGCAGACCGCTGGCGCTCGTCGAGCCGATATACATGCCCGGGCGCTTACGAACGGCCTCGAGACCTTCGAGAATCTTAATCTCGCCGCCATCGTAATCGTTTTCGTTTGCCACACGTCCTCCTTCAGTCAAGAAAATGTGTACAGCCTTACTAGTTTATCGTAAAAAAATACCCTCGGGAACGAGGGTATTTGGCTCTACAAGGCCACCAGATGCGATTTAAGGCTCTTTTTTGCTTTGCACGCCCTTGGCCCACTCGGCGCTGGCTCTCATGGCGTTCTCGAGGGCCTCGCGCAGTTTTTGGTCTTCGATGGGCGCCACTTGGCACTCAATCTCGGTGCGCTCGGCCTCACTGAGGTCGGCGTGCGGAGCCGGCGGGCGCTCGGTCGTCGCCGGGCGCAGGCGCTCCCTGGCGGCGGGTGGCGTGTGACCGGGCGCGGTGGTTTTGAACACCAGGCCGTCCACATGTGCACCGGCGCGCTCCATACGTGCGCGGATGATCTCACGCAACAGCGTCATTTCCTGCGTCCACGAGGGCGAGTCGAGGTACACCAGCAGCTCATTGGACTCGGGCAGGTAGCGCAGGCCCGTCACATGGCGCCCCTCGCGCGTGCCCGAGCACACCGCATTCCAGGCGCGATAGACCGTGCGCGACTCCTCGGCAGCCTCCATCTGCGCACGGCGCTCTGGCGTCGCGGCCGCCAGGATGCGCTGACGCTCTGCGTTCAAAAATCCACTGAAGGCAACCGTTTCGCTCTCGCGCTCGTAATTAGCACGTCTCACCCATGCTCACCACCTTGGCTCGATCAAGCAGGTCATCGGTAAAGTACCCCAAGTTGGTCGTGGTTATGACCGTCTGGATATCATCGCCGATCAGCCGCAGAAAAGCACCGCGACGCTCGCCGTCGAGCTCGCTCATCACGTCGTCCAGAAGCAACAGCGGAGCAGTACCCAGAACATCGCGAGCCACGGCCACCTCGGCCACCTTCCAGGACAGTACCAACGTTCGCTGCTGTCCTTGGCTGGCAAATGAACGAGCGGAGCGACCCGCCACGGTAAATTCAATCTCGTCGCGGTGCGGCCCCACCAGCGTCACGCCGCGGCGAATTTCCTCGTCGGCGTGCTCATCAAGGGCGGCCAGCATGCGCTCGTACGCCCAGCCCTTCAGCTCTTCGCGATCCTCGACCTGGGGCAAATCCCCCAGCGTGGACGTATAGGTCACGTTGGCAGCCTCGCCGGACGCCACTTGCCCGTAGGCAGTGCGCACATGGCCCGCCAGCCGGTCGATTAGGGCCAACCGGTGCACGAGCAGGGCCGAGCCCGCGCGGGCAATCGAATCGTTCCACGCGCCGAGCATCTCACGGCAGCACCAGGTCTCCTTGAGCAAGGCGTTACGCTGGGTCACGCAGCGCCCATAGGTGCTCGCAAGATCGGCATAGCGTGCGCTCAGTTGCATGCCAAAGTCATCGAGGGCGGCGCGGCGCACACTGGCGCCTCGCTTAACCATGTCCAGATGGTCGGGGCAAAACAGCACGCTCGGCAGAACCCCGCGCACACCGGCGGCAGAGCATCTCTTGCCGTTGCGGCTAAACGAGCGCTTACCGTCCTCCGCGCTCAATCCCATATCAAGCACGCGGCCGTCGCCCTCGAGCCTCAGCTCGACCTTGCACGAGCCCACGCCGTCATGGACGAGCTCGGCTGCGGTCGGATGCCTAAACGAGGCGCCGCTCGTCAGCAGCTGCAGCGCCTCTATGAGATTGGTCTTTCCCGCCGCGTTGGGTCCCGCAAGTATCGTCACGCCCTCGTCCAAGGCAAGGCGATAGCTATCGAAGCTGCGGTAATGCGCGACGGAAAGATCGCGGGCGAACATGGTCATGGCGCAGCGCTAGATGCGGACCGGCATGACCAGGTACAGGTAGTTGATCTTGTCGTAGGACTTGAAGATGCCCGCCTGCGAGTAGCTCTTGAGCTCCAGCGTGATCTCCTTCTCCTTGGACAGGGCATTGAGGCAGCCGAAGATGTAGTGGTAGTTGAAGGCGATGGTACCCGACTCGCCCTCGGCCTCGACATCGATCGTCTCCTGCGCAAGGTCCTGGTCATTGGAAATGGAGGACAGGCCCATCTGCCCGTTCTCGACATCGATCTCGAACTTGACGGCGGGGTTGGCGCTCGCGATAACGGCCACGCGCTTGAGGGCGGCGTTAAAGGCGGCGACGTCGATCTTGACGCTCGTCACGCACGAATCGGGGATGAGCTGCTTGTAGTTGGGGTACACGCCCTCGATGCGGCGCGACACGTAGGTGGTATTGCCGGCCTCGAAGACGACCTGGGTGTCGGTAGCCCCGATCATGATGGTCGCCTGGCTGGCCATGATGTTCAGTGCGTCGTTAAAGGCGTCGGCCGGAACGTTGAGTTCAAAGGAGCCCTCGAGGGTCGAGGTCTCGACCTGCGTATCGCACACGGCCAAACGGAAGGAATCGGTCGCCACCAGGCGCACGGTGTTGTTCTCGACTTTCATGTGCACACCGCCCAGGATGGGGCGGGCCTTGTCGGTCGAGGTGACGCGCCATACGCGGCCGACCATTTCGGACAAGATATCGGTCGGCAGTTCCACGGCGCTCTCGATGGCATAGGCCGGAAACTCGGGGAAGTCATTGGCATCGAGCGTGTTCAGGCGGAACGAGCTCTTCTCGCAACCAATCAGCACCTGGCGCTCGGACAGCTCAAAGGTGACCGGGGCATCGGGGAGGGTCTTAGTGATATTGGAGAGCATCTTACAGGGGATAACCATCTCGCCCTCTTCTTCGACATGCGCCGCGATGCGATGACGGATCGAGATGGTGTAGTTAGAGGTCTGGAATTCCAAGATGCCGTCTTGGGCCTTAACGAGCACGCCCGACAGGATGGGGAGGGTGGATGCCGAAGCGACACCCTTCATAACGACGCCGATGGCTTGTGTAAGCGAGCTCTGGCTGACGGTGAACTTCATCTTTTAATACCTTTCTATAGATATAAATATCTTAATAATAGTAATAGCACTGACGAAACTGTTGATTACTCTCAAAGACGCAGGTCAGACCCAAAAAGAGAATCGACAGCAACCTGTGTGCAACAGGGGTGGTTTTCCACGTTCAAAACCTGCGCAAAACTTTTCATCACCGCGGGTTGGGTTTTAGACACCTTATGCCCGTGGTTTCGACAAGTTTTCAACAGGTGTCTCTATTTCCCTACGAGCGCAGTGTAATTTTATCGCGCAGCGACTTAAGGTCTTCGGTGACGGTGCGGTCTTCCTGGATCATCTTCTGGACTTTTTTGTAACTCGTGCTGACGGTCGAGTGGTTGCGGTTGCCAAATTCGGCGCCCACCGCCGTGGTCGTCATCTCGCACATTTCGATGGCCAGATAGATGGCAATGTGGCGTGCTTTGGCGATATTGGCGTTGCGACGCGGGCCGATGAGCTCCTCGTGCGTCACGCCGTACTGCTCTTCGATGACGGACTGAACCGTTTGCACGTTGATCTTTTTGGCCGATGTGTCGAAGTACTGGCTGGCGATGGCGTCGATATCGTCAAAGGTGAGCTCCCCGCCCTCGCGTTCGCGGTCGCCCGCCTCGCCGGCGCAGCGCTCGCAGAAGCTCTCGAGTTCGCGGATGTTGGTGCCCGACACCTCTGCCATGTGCTTAAAGTGCCCATCGGTCAGGTGCCCGCCGTCGCCCCCGTAGGCCGCCAGCAGTGAGTCGTCGCCTGCCTCGGGAGCGGCGACGATGGTGTTCTCGTAATAGCGCTGCAAGATCTTGTATTTCATCTCGTAGCTGGGCTCTGCGACCAGGCAGAGCATGCCGGCGTTGAAGCGGCTGGTCAGACGCTCGTCCATGCTCAGGTCCTTGGGGGCGCGGTCTGCCGCGATGACGACCTTCTTGTTGTTGCGGATGAACTCGTCCATGAGCTGGAAAAAGTAGTCCACGCTCGCGCGCTTGCCGATGATGTTTTGGATGTCATCGATGATGAGCACGTCCACGCCGTGGTACGCCTGCATGATGGGGGCGTTGCTCTTCTTTTGACGGTCGAACTCGGTCATCAGGTCGTCCAGATATGCCTGGGAGTTGGCATACTTGACCTTGATCTCGGGCGACTTCTCGGCGAGCTCGTTTTTGATGGCAAGCAGCAGGTGCGTCTTGCCCAGGCCCGATTTGCCGTAGATGAACAGTGATGTACATGTGCCGCGCTCGTCCGCGAGGGCGGCAAACTTGAGTGCCGAGCGATAGGCATGGCTGTTCTCGGGGCCGTAGACAAAGTTCTCAAAGGTAAATTTTGAGTTCGCGGCGAGCGGGGCTCCATCCGTATTCTGCTCGGCCGGCACGGTCGGTGCTGGCATGGGTGAAGCGGGGGTCGCAGCTTGCGTGGATTTGGTCGGCGCTCCGCCCTTCATCTGGTTCATCATGCGACGAAAATCATCGGCCGAGAGCGTGTTCTTGATTGCAATGCCCGAATCCGCGCCCGCCGCTGCGTCGTGAGCGATGGGCATGTGCGTGACGGGTGCGTTCGTTGACGTCGCTGCCGCGGTCGGCAACGGCGCCATGGTTTCACGGGAAACATCGCTGTGCTGGTGCTCGATTGTCGGCACGTCGCTTGCGGAGGCTGGTACCGTCGGGGAAGCAGCGGGAGCCGTGGCGGGCGCCGTCGCGGCAGCGGATTCCGTCGCGGCGCCTTGCGGCGCCACGATGTCGAGCGCAATCGGTGCAAAGGCGATTTCTTCCAGATAAGCCTCAATAGTCGGCTGATGCTTTTTGAGCTGCGCGATGGCAAAGCGCGAGGGGGCCTCGATCGTGAGCGTATCTTCGGTCAGGCTTATGGCGCGCGATTGCCCCAGCATGTTGATGAGGCGTGCATCTTGGCCGTCGCGCTGGCAAAAGGCGATGGCATCCCCCAGGATGATGCTTGCTTCCTCGTCCACTGTCTCTCCCGTTCTTTAGCTCTGAGCTCGCACGCGAGCGGCGCCGAGTTCGGTCAGATGGTATTTCTGGCCATGCTTGATGACCAAGCCGGCCTGCGCCAAGTCATTGAGCGTGCGTGACCAAGTGGGGGCCGAGTTTCCAAACGCCCTCGCCAGATCGGTTGCACCGCACGCTTGATTTTGCGCTAGATAGCCCAGCGCGGCGTTGCCGCGATCGCTTACGAACACGTCCGGTTGTGGCTGCGCATACTGATTTGCTGCATTAGGATACATCATTTGAGCTGCTGGTTGTTGAGAACTCTGCATCGGCGGCATTTGCTGTTGAAAACTTTGAGGCCACTGTTGGTAAGGCTGCGGAGGCATCTGCTGGGCCCAAGGGTTGTACTGCTGCTGCGGCATCTGCTGGTACGGCTGCTGATATCCCTGCTGGTACTGCTGCGGGAACTGCTGGCCATACCCCAGTGGCGGCATCTGCTGATATGGATATCCCTGTTGGTACGGCTGATAGCCCATTTGCTGGCCACCCGGTGCCCCCGTCGCCTGCTGCATTGCTGCTGCATCCTGATCCGCCAGCGGCATGGCCTCTGGCATGTTTGGCGGCATCGACATCGATGTCGCCTGGGGCTCTTGTGTAGGAAGCATTCCGGGCTGCTGTATCTGCCCCACGGGGGGCTGCATCTGCTGCGTTGCCATGGGCTGCTGCGCAAAAGCTCCCGGCAGGGGATATGTGGGCTGCTCCGTCTCGGGCCGCACGGCAGCACCTCGTCCACCGGCGCGCTCGATTTCCTGCACGCGTTTAGGGTCCAGGCTTACCGTAACCACGGTACCGCTACCCATGTTGTCCTCGATGGATACGGCACCGCCGGCGTTTTCCAAATACTCCTGCACCATGGGAAACCCTGCTCCGGTTCCACGGATATAGCGCTTCATCTTGCTGTTTGCGCTGGTAACGCCAAAGTCGAAAGCGCGTTCCTTGTCGTCGATGCCGGGTCCTTGATCAGCAAAGCGGATGGTGTCTCCGCCGTCCAGAATCGAGATGATGGGCTCGGCAAAGTGTGCGTGGATAAAGTTTTCGACAATCTCGCGGATGACCATGAGCGAGATGTGGCCACCTTGTTCTTTCATGCACTGGTAGACGGTGTTGGTAGTCTCTTCCAAATACGTGCGGACATCTTGCGGATCAATGACGATCACACGCGGTGTCGACAGCATGTCGTCATAGACGGCGATGCGCGCGGCGTACATGGCTTTTGGCGCCTGCGTGGTCGTCTGCTCGCCTTCCGCACGCTCTTCGCGCACGCCGGTGATGTGCTCGTTATCGGGTGCCGGGTCTCCGGAATCGACCATGGTGTAAAAGTCGTCAGACATGCCGCTCGCAATCTTCCAAAAGGTTTCGAACAAATAGTAGCTCACTGTGCAACGTTTCTCATCTTTCGACAACTTTTCAAAACCTGTTGAAAACTCTGGAAAACGGGCGAAAAGTTCTCAACATTGCCAACATGACCTGTTGAAAACTCGATGAAATATCGTGAAAAGTTGCCATGCACCGCTAAATCGAACTCGGCTTATGGGGGAACCGTGTGAACTGCGCGACCTTTTACCTTTGATTTCTTGACATTTGAACATTGATTTCCCTACAATCTTCAAGCTCACGTGTCTATATCTGCGTCCGCGCTCCCGCGGACACTCGAAATGCAGCAGGAGGAACTTAAGATGAAGCGTACGTATCAGCCTAATAAGCGTAAGCGTGCCAAGACCCATGGCTTCCGTGCCCGTATGGCCACTAAGGGTGGTCGTGCCGTGCTCGCCCGTCGTCGCGCCAAGGGCCGCAAGCGTCTCACTGTCTAGCAGCGATACACACATCTCGCATGAAGACTATTAAGTCTCGGCAAGATTTCGAGCATGTGTTCAGTCAGGGGCGTCGTTTCAATCACCCTCTGATTCGAATGACCATATGTGAATCGGTTGGCGAAGGCGACTCCGGAAGGGTCGCCTTCGTTGGTGCTAAGCGACTCGGTTGTGCCGTCGTGCGCAACCGATCTAAGCGTGTGATGCGCGAGGCCGCCCGCAGCTGCGGATTTCCCGTTGCGGGTTATGACATCATCTTGTTTGCAACTCCCAAGACGAGGGTTTCCTCGCCGCAGGAGATGGACAAGGCGTTGCGTTCGCTTATGAAGCGCGCCGGCGTTGCCGGGGAGGAGCGATGAGCAATCACGTTTTGCGACGTGTTGCCATCGCTCCTATTCGCATATATCAACAGGTTATTTCGCCCTTATTGCCTGACGCCTGCATTTATTACCCAACGTGCTCGCAATACGCCATCCAGGCGATTGAGAAGCACGGTGTTTTGAGAGGCTGCTGGCTTGCCGTGAGGCGCATCGCTCGCTGCAATCCCCTGCACGTCGGCGGTTATGACCCTGTGCCCTAGCGGGCACTCGCTATCGGAGGAAAACTTACATGTGGGATTGGATCGTTAACATCCTTTTCGAGCTGCTCAAGCTCATCCAGACCTTTGCGGTCGACTGGGGCCTGTCCATCATCATTCTGGTGGTCATCATCCGTCTGCTGCTGACGCCGCTTATGCTCAAGTCGACCAAGTCGACGGCTCGCATGCAGGTGCTGCAGCCCAAGATGCTCGAGATCCAGGAGCGCTATGCCGACGATCCCCAGCGTCAGGCCGAGGAGATGCAGAAGTTCTACAGCGAGAACAAGTTCAACCCCATGGCTGGCTGTCTGCCGCTGCTGATTCAGATGCCTATCCTGTTCGCCCTGTTTACATTGCTGCGCAACCTGCCGCAGTACTTTAACGACGGCACGTTCTCGTTCTTCAACATCCTGCCCGACCTGACCACCACGCCGAGCGCTTCCTTTGCCGATGGCTTTATGGTTGCACTGCCTGCGCTGGTTTGCCTGATCCTGTTTGCCGTCCTGACCCTGATTCCGCAGCTCTATATGTCGCGCAACCAGACCGGCCAGCAGGCTCAGAGCATGCGTATGATGGCCGTTGTCATGACGGTCATGATGCTTTGGATGGGCTGGAGCCTTCCCGTTGGTGTTCTGCTGTACTACGACGTCTCGTCTGCTTGGCAGGTTATCCAGCAGATTTTTGTGACGCAGAAGGTCATCGACAAGGCGAAGGCCGATGAGGAGGAGCGTCTTAAGAACGCTCCGCTGCAGGTTGAGGTCACTCGTCGCGAGAAGAAGCCGCGCCCGCACAAGAAGAAGTAGTGGGATATCAATCTTATTTAGGTACCTAACTTTTGGAGTACGTTATGTCTGAAGAGATCATCGAGGATATGCTTGAGGAGGTTGCCCCGCAGGTCGCGGGCGATTATCCCGAGATTGCACAGCGCTACAAGGCTGGTGAAGAGCTGACCGATGAGGAGCTCGACACCATTGCCGATGTTGCGATTTCCATCCTGCGTTCCATCCTTTCGCACTTCGATGCCGCCAACTCTCCTATCGATGAGTATGAGGGCGACGAGGGTGAGCTGATTTTGGATATAACGGCTCCCGACCTTGCTGTTCTCATTGGCCGTCATGGTCGCACTCTTGATGCTCTTCAGGTTATGTTCTCTTTGCTGGTGAGCCGCAAGCTTGGCTTTAGGTATCCGGTTGTAGTGGACGTCGAGGGATACAAGAGTCGCCGTCAGGATAAGGTCGCCTCCATGGCTCAGTCTGCTGCCGAGCGTGCCATCCGCACTCATAAGAGTGTTTCGCTTCCGCCCATGAATGCCTACGAGCGCCGACTGGTTCACATTGCACTTCGTGGCAACGATGCAGTCGATACTCATTCTGAGGGTTCTGACCCTGATCGCCATGTGGTGATTGTTGCTCGATAATCTACTCGAGCTTATGCTAAGGGGACGTGGTTTCCACGTCCCCTTTTTTTGTCAAAAGTTCTCGATACACTGATTTTTGTCAGAAAGGAGCTTTCGTTGTTAGTACTTACCGATCAGCAGGCTGACGAGATGTTGAGTCGCCTAACTTCCTATTGCAAAGAATATTCCTTGAGCGTAACTGATATTGAGCTGAGGAAATGTATCCAGCATTTGGATTTGGTTCTAGAAACAAATAAGACAACCAATCTCACCCGTATTCTTAACGTAGAAGATGCTGCCGTACTTCATATCCTTGACTCACTTGTTTTGCTCCCTTATATCAATAAGGCTCCTGAGGGAGCTTTGCTCGATATGGGAACAGGTGCGGGCTTCCCTGGTATTCCATTAACCATAACCACGCATCGTAAAGCTACTTATATTGACTCTATTGGCAAGAAGGTTGATGCGGTTAATTCCTTTGTCCATGCTCTTGGATTGAAACATGCTCATGCGGTTCATGATCGTCTTGAAGATTATGCTCGAAGCCATAAGAAGCAGTTCTCTGTTGTAACCGCCCGCGCACTGGCCCCTCTACCGATTCTTGTTGAGTATGCGGCTCCGTACCTCAAGGATGGAGGGCTATTTGTTATCACCAAGGGCAATCCTTCGGATGAGGAGCTTGCTTCCGGCATGTCAGCAGCTAAGATTTGCGGCTTCACTTTGCTTCTGAATGACGCAATTGATTTGCCTGAAGGCTTGGGTCACAGGGAGTTCATTGTTCTTAAGAAGAGTCATTCAGCATCCGTTTCATTGCCTCGTGCAAATGGCGTGGCAAAGAAGAATCCGCTTGCCTAGATGTTTCACGTGAAACATAATGGATACTAACAACTTGCAGTGTTTCACGTGAAACATGGCGGTTGATATCGAATCGGAATGTTTCACGTGAAACATCCTCCGTTTGACAGCTTTAATACACACCAGGAGGGACCGTGGGATTTCGCGACGTTAAGCGTTCTAAGAGCGCAAAAGACACGCGTATCATTGCAATCATCAATCAAAAAGGCGGCGTCGGTAAGTCAACGACGGCTGTAAACCTTGCAGCAGCACTGGGTGAGCAGGGTCGTAAGACACTGATTGTCGATTTTGATCCGCAGGGAAACAGCACCAGTGGATTCGGAATTGAAAAAGAAGACCTTGATCACTGCATCTATGATGCATTGTTGAATGATGTGCCGGCAGAATCGCTTGTTCTTGATACAAATTGCAAAAAGGTATTCGTAATTCCGGCTACAATTCAGCTTGCAGGCGCGGAAATTGAACTCGTAAGCGCAATTGCTCGTGAAACCCGTCTCAAAGATTTGCTTGAGCCGATTCAGGACGAGTTCGATTTTATTTTCATTGACTGCCCTCCTTCGCTCGGCCTGCTTACTATCAACGCTTTGACAGCAGCAGACAGCGTTTTGATTCCGATCCAGTGCGAGTATTACGCACTCGAGGGCGTTACGAAGCTGCTTGAGTCAATGAAGATGGTCAAATCTCGTCTGAACAAGGGCTTAGACACCTACGGTGTGCTTATGACCATGTATGACTCGCGTACTTCTCTATCGAATCAGGTTGTTGAGGAGGTTCAATCGTACTTTGGTGATAAGGCGTTTAAGACGTTGATCCCCCGTACGGTTAAAATCTCTGAAGCTCCGTCTTTTGGAGAACCGGTAATTACCTATGCACCTCAAAATAAGGGTGCAAAAGCATATATGAACCTTGCAAAAGAGGTGATCAAGCGTGCCTAGTGTAAAGAAACGTGGCGGATTGGGACGTGGACTCAATGCTTTGGTCTCAGAGGCCGAGTATGAGACCGGTGGTTCGGCTGCATCGGCTTCGAATGCCGCATCTGAAACAAAACTACCTATTGAGGATATCGTTCCCAACCCTAATCAGCCGCGAATTCACTTTAACGAAACTGAACTTCGTGAGTTGAGCGAATCAATCCAAGAACATGGCGTCTTGCAGCCGCTTTTGGTACGCAAGCATGGAAACGGCTATGAGATCATCGCTGGTGAGCGTCGTTACCAAGCGTCAAAGCTTGCTGGTCTTGAGGAGCTGCCTGTCATCATTAAAGATGTTAATGATGAAGAGATGCTGGCTCTTGCTCTGATCGAAAACCTTCAGCGTTCTGATCTGAATCCCGTCGAAGAGGCTAAGGGCTATCGCCAGCTTATCGATGCCAGCGGTATGACCCAGGAGGCATTGTCGAAGGCGGTCAGCAAGTCACGCTCTGCAATTACAAACTCGCTGCGCCTTCTCGATCTCCCTGAAGTTGTTCAGCAGATGATTTTTGAGGGCAAACTTACTGCTGGTCATGCACGTGCGATTCTTGCAGTTCCCTATGAGGACGCTCGAATTCGACTTGCAGAGAAGGTTGTTGCAGAGGGCCTTTCCGTAAGAGCGACAGAAAATCTTGCTCCGTTGTTTTCTGCCGGAGAGACACCTAAGACGCCGAGGCCTGCAACGCCTCAGTCTTTTAAAAAAGCTGCCCGCGTGCTTCGTCAGATTTTTAATACCAACGTGCGTGTGAAGAGCTCGCGTGGAAAGAATAAGATTGAGATTGAGTTTAAAGACGAGGAAGAGCTCTCTCGTATTCTTGGCGAAATGATTCAGTTTGATCAAGGAGGCCAAGATGAGGAATAGGATTTTAACTGCGATTGCATTGGCGACGACTGTCGCGGCTGGTGCCTTTGCTGGCTATAAGATCGCGACAGACGATGAACTTCGAGGTCGTTTGCTTCGTAGTGCGCAAGATATTGTCGATACATCCAAGAAGAAAATGGATGTTATGACAGAAGATGTTGCCATGCGTACGGCTCAGGTAACGAAGAATCCCAAGATTAATCAAGGTTGGGTTAGTAACCAATGGGAAAATGTAGGCTATTAGGTACCTAACAATTACTTAGCATATTTTGAGGGGTCCTTGTCTGATTCACGAGGCAAGGACCCCTTATTTTGGCCGTAAAAAATGGGACAGGTAGCAGTTGATTCAAAATTAAGGTCAATAAATAAAACGGCCCCGGTTGCATCTCCTGTAACCGGGGCCGTTCGATGTTTCACATGAAACGTTTTGGGGTGCGACTCCCCTATGCGTTCTTCTGAACTTTGAAGCGCTGCTTCAGCTGTCCGCAAGCGGCGTCAATATCGTTACCACGGGAGTTACGAATCGTGGTCTCGATGCCACGGGACTCAAGACGACGCTGAAGATCCTCAACCTTATGAATCGGCGACGGCTTGAGCGGGCTGCCCTCGATGTCGTTAAGCTGAATCAGGTTAACGTGGCACAACGTTCCCTCGCAGAAGTCGCAGAGCGCCTGCATCTCGGGATTCGTATCGTTGACGCCTTCGATCATGGCATACTCATAGGTCGGGCGGCGGCCAGTCTTCTCGGTGTAGAGTTGAAGCGCCTCGTGAAGGCGAAGTAGCGTGTACTTCTTAACACCGGGCATAAGCTTATTGCGTGTCGACTGGATGGCGGAATGCAGGGAAACGGCAAGCGTGAACTGCTCGGGGATGTCGGCAAATTTGCGAATACCGGGAATAACGCCGCTGGTAGAGACGGTGAGGTGACGAGCACCGATACCGATGCCATCGGGGTCGTTGAGGATTCGCAACGCCTTGAGAACCTCGTCGTAGTTGGCAAACGGCTCGCCCTGGCCCATGAAGACAACGCTCGTGACGCGCTCGCCAAAGTCGTTGGATACATGAAGTACCTGGTCGACGATCTCTTGAGCGGTCAGAGAGCGCTTGAGGCCGTTGAGACCGGTAGCGCAAAAGGCACAGCCCATGCCGCAGCCTGCCTGGGTGGAAACGCAGACGGAAAGCTTGTTGCGACGGGGCATACCGACAGTTTCGACGGAAATGCCGTCGTGGTACTCGAGCAGATACTTGCGCGAGCCATCTTTGGAAACCTGCTTGGTGAGTTCAGTCGGCGTATCAAAGGCAAAAGCCTCTTTAAGCTGCTCGCGGAAAGCCTTGGGAAGGTTGGTCATGTCGTCGAACGAACAAACGTTCTTCTCAAAGACCCATTCGATGAGCTGCTTCGCGCGGAAGGCGGGCTGGCCAAGCTCGGCCACGAGCTCGCGAATATCGTTTTGGCTCAAGTCGCGAATGTCCTGAGATTTAGTCCTGGGATTCATGGAAGCCTTTCGATTTTGGGGAAACGTAGAGGGTATCGCTACAATATGGTATCAGCTGCAGAAATTATAGAGGAGGAGTCTGCCCATGCCGGGTAAAAGCCTAGAGAACATGCACGTAGCGGTCTTGGCGGGCGGTCATTCCGCTGAGCGCGAGATCTCGCTCAATTCGGGAAAGAACGTTGTGGTGGCACTGAAGGAAGCCGGCTACACCTCGGTGGAGCTGCTCGATACGGCCGCTGATGACTTTATGGTAACCATGGCAACCGGCGGCTTTGACGTGGCGTTTATCGCCATGCACGGTGCCGGCGGCGAGGATGGCGCCATGCAAGGCGCCATGGAGACCCTGGGTATCCCCTACACGGCTTCGGGCGTGCTTGCCAGCGCCTGCGGTGCCGACAAGGAGGTCTCTAAGCTCCTGTACGCCAAGGCGGGCATTCCCATTGCCCCCGGCCTTGCGCTCGAGGTGGGCGATGAAGTCGATATCGATCATATCGTCGAGGTTTGTGGCGAGCGCTGCTTTGTGAAGCCGGCCGTCAACGGTTCCAGCTATGGCATTTCCCTGGTCCATGAGCCCTCCGAGCTGCCCGCGGCAATCGCCAAGGCGTTTGAGTACGGCAACAAAGTGCTGGTCGAGAAGTGTATCGAGGGTACCGAGATCACCGTCGGCGTATACGGCGAGGACGACGTGCGCGCTCTGCCGATTGTCGAGATTCGTAAGCCCAAGGACTGCGAGTTCTACGATCTGGACGTGAAGTATGTCGACCCTACGGACATCCATCGCATTCCGGCGCAGATTTCACCCGAGAATTACGCTCGTGCCCAGGAGCTTGCCTGTGCTGCTCACAAGGCCCTCGGTTGCCTGGGTATCTCGCGCAGCGACTTTATCGTGAGTGAGGACGGCCCCGTTATCCTCGAGACCAATACCATTCCCGGCATGACCGATACGTCGCTGTATCCGGATGAGATCCGCCACACCGACGACATGACGTTCCCGCAGGTCTGTGACAGCCTAATCCGTATGGGCCTTCGTCGAGCGGGCATTGCATGCTAATCGAGGACGCGGTTTCGTCAGGAACGCCGCAGTTTGTCATCGACTCCTATGCCACGCTTGCCGAACGCGCCAAAACGCAGTCCTTTGGCCTTATCGAGGAAGATGTGATTGTCCTCGATACCGAGACCACAGGTCTTTCGGTGCAGGACAATGAACTGATCGAGATCTCGGCGGCCCGTCTTTCGGGCCGCGAGATCGTCGACCGTTTCGATACCTTCGTGCATCCCAAGCAGCTGATTCCCGCCGAGATTACCGAGCTCACGAGCATTACAAATGCCGATGTGGCAGATGCCCCGTCGGCCGTTGAGGCCGTCGCCGCTCTCGCCGATTTTGTCGGTGGTTGCCCGGTGATCGCACATAACGCCACGTTCGACCGCTCGTTTATCGAGTCGGTCAAAGGCGGCGTCAACGTGAGCGATATTTGGATCGATTCGCTGGCGCTGTCGCGAATCGCGCTTCCGCGCCTGGCCTCGCACAAGCTGTCTTTTATGGCCGATCTGTTTGGCTGTGACTCGGTATCACACCGTGCCAATGCCGACGTCGACGCCCTGTGTGGCGTATGGCGCGTGCTGCTCGTGGCGCTCACCGACTTGCCCCAGGGCCTCATGGCGCGCCTAGCCGACATGCATCCGGATGTGCCTTGGTCCTATCGTCCTATCTTCTCATTCTTGGCAGGGCAGAACCCTGGTTCTATCTTCTCTCTCAGCGCCGCTCGTGCTGACGTTCTCAAGGCCGATCGCGCCGACGATCGGGTGGACGCCGACGAACTGCCGGTCCTCAAGATGCCGAGTCGTGAGGAGATTGAGGCAGACTATGCGCCAGGTGGCCTGGTCAATCGCATGTACCCCACCTACGAGCCGCGTGATGAGCAGATCGCGATGGCGCTCGAGGTCCGCGATGCGCTAGTCACGGGCACTCATCGTGTAATTGAGGCGGGCACGGGCGTCGGCAAATCGATGGCCTATCTGGTGCCTTTTGCCGAGGCAGCACGCCGTAACAACATCACGGTTGGTATTGCGACCAAATCGAACAATCTCGCCGACCAGCTCATGTACCATGAGCTGCCAAAACTTGCCGAGCAACTGGACGGTG
>CAVEDI010000056.1:0-42684 GCA_963614405.1 Oscillospiraceae bacterium
TCCGCACATGTGCGGATGAATGTGGGAGGTGTTCGGATAAAGTTGATAATCAAGGGACGAGTTGTTTACGCTTCTTTTGGGGTGGCGGTACTATCATGGTTCGAATTGAATGTGGATGATGATAGGGGAGCGCCTATACATGATTGAGCTGCTCAGGCGTTTTGGTGGTAAGTTTCGCCGGTATATGGTGATTGGCCCTGCGTGCAAGTTGATCGAAGTAATCTTTGACCTTCTTACGCCGCTGGTGATTGCCCAGATGATCGACAAGGGCATTGGGGCGCACGACGTGAACGCCGTTATCCACTACGGCATGGTGCTCGCCGCCATGGCCGTGATTGGCATCTCGTTTACGCTCGTCTGCCAAAAGATGGCGGCGCTCACCTCGCAGGGCATGGGCACTGACATTCGCGGCGCACTCTACCAGCACATCAACAAGTTGAGCTATGCCGAACTCGACCGCTTTGGCACGCCGTCGCTTATCACCCGCATCACCAACGACGTCAACCAGGTGCAGCTCGCTGTGGCGCTGGGCGTACGCATGCTCATCCGCTGGCCCTTCTTGGCGGTGGGCTCTATGTGCGCGGCCCTTGCCATCGACCTTAAGCTCGGCATGATCTTTTTGATTTGCACGCCCGTCATTGGCCTGGTGTTTTGGTTTGTCATGGCGCGCTGCATTCCGTACTACAGGCAGCTGCAGGCAAAGCTCGACCGCATCGCGCTCATTTGCCGCGAGGGGCTTTCGGGCGTCCGCGTGGTTCGCGCCTTTGTGCGCGAGGGCCACGAGCGTGAGCGTTTTGCCCAAGCCGCCGATGACCAGGCCAATACCGCCATCGCGGCGGGCAAGCTCTCGTCGGTTCTCAACCCCGTGACGTTTTTGGTGATGAACCTGGGTGTGTGCGCCATCCTGTGGGTGGGCGGCATTCAGGTCAACGTGGGCGAGCTCACGCAGGGCCAGGTCATGGCGTTTGTGAACTACATGACGCAGACCCTGACCTCCATCGTGTACGTCGCCAACCTGGTCGTGGTCTTTACCAAGGCGAGCGCCAGTGCGTCACGTATCAACGAGGTGCTCAATTGCGTGCCGAGCATCGCTGACGAGGGCAACCAGCCGGTCGCGCTGCCTGAGCCGAGCGACCTGACGGGTGGCGCTGTTCCGGTCCCTGCGCTGAGCTTTGACCATGCGAGCTTCTCGTTTGGCGCCGGCGCGGCAAATGCCGTGAGCGATGTGACTCTGGAGCTGCCGGTGGGCAAAACCTTCGGCATTATCGGCGGCACGGGCAGCGGTAAGTCGACCCTCGTTTCGCTTATCCCGCGCCTGTACGATGCGGGCGTGGGCAGCGTGTACGTGATGGGCTCCGACGTGCGCGCCTGGCAGCTCGACCAGCTGCGCCACGTGGTCGCGACCGTTCCGCAGCGTGCGTCGCTGGTGAGCGGCACTATCCGCAGCAACCTGACCTGGCGTGACGAGTCGGCGACCGACGAGGAGCTCTGGGCAGCGCTCGATATGGCGCAAGCGAGCGAGTTCGTGCACAACAAGCCCCAGGGCCTCGACGCCCCGGTCGAGGCGGGCGGCAAGAACTTCAGCGGCGGTCAGCGCCAGCGCCTGACCATCGCGCGCGCCTTGGTGGGTTCGCCTCAGATATTGATCATGGACGACTCCGCCTCGGCGCTCGACTTTAAGACCGACGCGGCGCTTCGCCATGCCATTCGCGAGCGCAGTGTGCGCGGTGCCGCCAAGGGCGGGCTGCCGCTCACGACCGTCATCGTAAGCCAGCGCGTCTCGACCGTGCGCGATGCCGACATGATCTGCGTACTCGACCACGGTTCGGTCGCGGGCCTGGGCGCGCACGATGAGCTCTACACGACCTGCCAGCTCTACCGCGAGATTTGCCAGTCGCAGCTTCGCCGCGAGGAGCTCGAGGGTCAGCAGGGGAGTACGGCGCCCGCGCCCGCCCCAGGCGCCCCGACCGTCCCCACATCCGTCTGCGCAAAGGAGGGCTGCTAAATGAATCCGTACACTTCCTCCGGTTCGGTCGCCACGATGACGGCCAACGTGTCCGGCAACGATAGCCTCAACGACCTGGGAGACGGTCCGCGCCAGCCCGGCGATCCCGAGCGCTATCCCGTGGGTGCGGTGACCCGCCGCCTGCTGGGCTATGTCCGTCCGCACCGCGTCTCGTTTGCGGCATCGTTTTTGAGTGCCGCCGTCTCGGTGATTCTGCAGCTCTACACGCCCATTCTCATTGGCGAGGGCATCGACCTTATCGTCGCCGCCGGGCAGGTGGACTTCGATGCGCTGCTGCCGCTCGTTACCAAGCTCGCGATTGTCGTCGTAGGCGCTGCGGCCTTCCAGTGGCTGCAGGGCTATTGCGTCAACCGCCTGTCCTACGAAACGGTGCGCGACATGCGCGTGGAGGCGAGCGATAAGCTCAGCCGCATGCCGCTCAGCTTTATCGACAGCCATGCCCACGGCGACCTTATGAGCCGCGTGGTCAACGACGTCGACCAGGTGGGCGACGGTCTGCTGCAGGGCTTTACCCAGCTTTTCACCGGCGTTATCACCATTGTGGGCACGCTCGCGTTTATGCTTTCCATCAACCTGACCATGACGCTCGTGGTGGTGCTCGTCACGCCGCTCTCCATCTTTGCGGCCAGCGCCATTGCCAAGCTTTCCAACAAAAGCTTTACGGCGCAGCAGCGTATTCAGGGTCAGCTTGGCGGCCATATCGAGGAGTACGTGGGCGAGCAGAAGCTTGTCGACGCCTTTGCCTATGGCTCGAACGCTCAGCAACGCTTCGATGCCCTCAATGCCGAGCTCTACACCGCGGGCGAGCGCGCGCAGTTTATGGGTTCGCTCTCCAACCCCGGTACGCGTTTTATCAATAACATCATCTATGCCGTGGTCGCTGTGATCGGCTGCGTGGGCGTGATCACGGGCGTGCCCGCGGCGCTTACGGTGGGCGGCGTGCAGATCTTCCTGTCCTATGCCAACCAGTACACCAAGCCGTTCAACGAGGTCACCAACGTCATTACGCAGATCCAGACCGCGTATGCCTCGGCGCGCCGCATGTTTGCGCTGCTCGATGCGCGCGAGCAGGAGCCCGACGCTGTGGATGCCGTGGAGCTTGCCGCCCCGCAGGGCGAGGTCGCCTTTGAGCATGTGGACTTTAGCTACGTGCCCGACCGCAAGCTGCTGCAGGATATCTGCATCGATACCAAGCCTGGTATGCGCTTTGCCCTGGTCGGCCCCACGGGCTGCGGCAAGACGACGCTCATTAACCTGCTGCTGCGTTTTTACGATATCGATGCTGGTCGCATTGTGGTCGACGGCAAGTCTTCGCGAGATTACACGCGCTCGAGTCTGCGGCGTGCCTTTGGCATGGTGCTGCAGGATACGTGGCTGTTCGAGGGCACGGTGGCGGACAACATCGCTTACGGTTGCCCAGGAGCTACGCGCGAGCAGGTTGTCGAAGCCGCCAAGCGCGCGCACGCGCACAAGTTTATCGTGCAGTTGCCAGGCGGCTACGATACGGTCATCGGCGAGGACGGCGGCACGTTTAGCCAGGGTCAAAAACAGCTGCTGTGCATCGCGCGTGTCATGCTCACCGACCCGGCGATTCTGCTGCTGGACGAGGCGACCTCGAGCATCGATACCCGCACCGAGCTGCAGGTTCAGGCGGCATTCGATGAGCTCATGGCCGGTCGCACAAGCTTTGTCGTGGCGCACCGCCTGAGCACCATCCGCAACGCCGACTGCATTCTGGTGATGCGCGACGGCCAGATTATCGAGCGCGGCACGCACGACGAGCTGCTAGCGGCAGACGGCTTCTACGCCGAGCTCTACCGCAGTCAGTTTGCCCAGTGAGCAAGCCCGTGGGGCAAATTAATCAATCGACAGACGGTGGTTTACATCTGTCACGTTAGTACTAAGATATTCATCTAATAAATTGCATTAGTGGCTTTAGTTTTGGGGGATACGAGGCAACGTGACTATGACGTGCTCTTTGGTGGTTAACAGCAAGAGCGGTAATACCAGGATGGTTTCGGGTGCGATCAAGCGTACGCTGCAGGCTGCGGGTGTTGAGTTTGTCCATGCCGCGGCGTTGAGCGACGATGCGGATGCAGATCAGGTTGCGCTCGAGGCGCAGGGCGCCTGCGCGGCCGACACGGTGCTCGTCGGTTTTTGGTGCGACAAGGGCGCGTGCACGCCTTCGGTCGCGACGTTGCTCTCCGCCTTGCACGGTAAGCGCGTGTTCCTGTTTGGCACCTGCGGCTTTGGGGCCGACCAGAGCTACTATCAGCAGATTATCGACCGCGTAACTTCCAATTTGGCTGGGGATGCCGAGCTTGCGGGCTGGGCGATGTGCCAGGGCAAGATGGGCCCCGCGGTCAAGCAGCGCTACGAGGCCATGCTCGAGCAAGATCCCGACAACGCCCGATTTAAGATGCTGCTCGACAACTGGGTTGCCGCGAAGGATCACCCCACTAAGGAAGATCTGGACAACATGGCTGCAGCCGCCAAAAAGGCCGTTTTGGGCGAGTAGCTTCGTCGTTCGCGGTCCTTCGTGCAAAACAATACAAATGTGAAAGCCTCGAAATTCTCGAGGCTTTTTTCTTGACACTCATAGGCGCAACCGTGGCAAGCGTTTGGGGTGACATTTTCCATCACCACGATGACGAGGCTGTCCTGGATGACACGCTCTCATGCGTTCGCTGGATGTATTCAGAGTGGGACGGGCTTTCCGGATGGATGGGGTTTCGGAAAGTGCGTCCCAGAATTTGCCTTTGGAATGGGATGCAGTTTCCCAACGGAGCCACAAGCGGAAACTGCATCCCATTCCGGACGTGAATTCTGGGACACGGTTTCCGGATGCAAAAAAGGCCACAAGACGTGGCCTTCAACTTATATATGTTCAGCGGATACCCCTATGACAAGCCGCGCTCCAACAACAGGGCGTCTGTCCGGGCGGAGGCATATAAGGTTCATCGCGAGTTCCGCACGCAAAGAAGGCCACATAACGTGGCCTTCGTCTTGCGCAGGACTGTCCGAGCAGGGAACCTTATATGCCTCCGCCTGGACAGACGTTTCAGTTGTGGCTCAGCAGCTAGCAGCTACTTAATCTTGGTCGTACCCGGCGCCAGGTTGGGGTCGGTCTCGTTGGCCTCGGTCTGGAAGTGCTCGGTGTACACGTTCTTGCCGTCGCGGAACATCTCGTAGTACTGCATCTTGGCGTAATCCTCGCGTGCCTTGGTGACAGCCGCGGCAGCGGCATCGTCACCGGTGACGTTGGAGGAGAGCGCCCAGCGCAGGCTGGCGTCCTCGTAGCCCACGGAGTTGATGGCGGGCAGCGACTCGCGCAGCGTCATGTGCGCTTTCTGGTAGTCGGTCAGCGGTGCGCCGATCAGCTGCATCAGCTGGGTGGACAGATAGTTAGTGGACAGGTCGTCGACCTCACTCGTCTGGTTGCAACCGGCAACGTCGTAGTTAGCCCAGATGATGTAGTCGGTCTGCCACAAGCGCTCTTGGTGGGTGGCGTCGTCTTCGCCGGTAAACCACTTGTCGTTGAACTTGGACGGGAAGAACGGCTGGTGATCGCCCCAGAACACCACGACCACCTTACGGTCGAGCTTGCTCAGGGCGTTGAGGAAGTAACGCAGCGCCTGGTCGGACTGCTCGATGCACGAGACGTACTCGTCGACATCGGAGAGCGTACCGTCCTCGACGGTCTTGGCGTCCAGATCGGTCGTGTCGATATTCAGGTGCATCTGCTTATCTGCCGGCAGCAGGCCCGTATCGTAGCCCGAGTGGTTCTGCATGGTCACGTCGAAGATAAACTGCGGATCGGCGTTCTGGTCGAGCAGCTCAAGAATCTTGTTGTAGGTAGCCTGGTCGGTCACCATGTCGCGCAGGGTGTCGGCGCCCTGGAAGTCGTTGATGGACAGGAACTGGTCAAAGCCAAAGTCCTTGTAGACGTTCTCGCGGTTCCAGTTGGTTGCGTGGTTGGGGTGCATGGCCGTGGTGGTGTAGCCGAGCGACTTGAACTGCTCTGCCAGGTTCCCGGTCGTTTCCATGTTGTAGATGGTGTAGGGGTACACGCCCGAGCCCAGGTTGGCCATGGAGTTGCCGGTCATAAACTCAAACTCGGTATTGGCGGTACCGCCGCCGTAGGCGCTCACATAGAGCTTGCCGCGGCTGAGGCAGTTGGACAGGTTCTTAAAGTACTGCGGGCCCTCGTAGCCGGCGCGCATGTTCTGGTAGATGGACAGGTCCGAGAAGGTCTCGTTCATGATGGCGATGACCGTGGGCTTCTCGCTGTCGAATTGGTCCTTTGCGGCGGCGCGCTCGTCACTCTTGGCTGCGTCGGACTTGTCGTAGGCCTTGGCGTACTTTTTGAGCGTGGCCTTGGCATCGTCGACGGAGTAGTCGGCGGGTTTGGGCGGCTTGATGGACTGTGCCGCACTAATGAAAGCGGGCAGGTAGCCCTCGCGCCAGTAGCTCTCGAGCGGGCGCCAGGTGTAGACGGTGATGCCGAGGGTGTTGTAGTAGTCGATAAGCGTGACATGCGCGGTCACACCGCCCAGGCACAGCACCGCCACGAGCAGATTGGTGAGCAACATGCGCTTGGCGTTGGCGGCACCCTTCTGACGGTGCGGTGCCACCAGGCCGGCGTACTCGCATAGCAGCATGGCGATGGCGGTAAAGCCCATGGACAGCACGCAGAACAGCGAGATCGAGAAGGTGTAGCCGTTGCCGGCGACCGCGGCGGCGGTGGAGATGGCCGAGAGGTCGCCCGGCTGGATGGGCATGGATTTAAACGTGATGACGAAGAACTCGGCAATGCCCAGGACAAAGAGGGCAAAGGCCAGGACCGCGGGAGCCGCGCCGTGGCGCTGTAACAGGAAGAACAAGCCGGCCATGAGCGTGGTGATGATGGCCCACTCGAGCAGGATGCACAGGGGGTAGACCCAGGTAAAGTCGTGGTTGGACGAGACCTCCATGCCCAGCAGCGCAAAGAAGCCGGCGAGCAGCAGGCACAGGACGGCGGCGACGAGCGGTTTGCCCACAAAGGCGCCGCGCAGGCGGGCGAGCTTGCCGGTGGGGGTGGGGGCGTCGGGCTCGGCGAACGCAAAGACGCGCGGGGCGATGCGGTCGCGGGCGATGCTGGCCCAGGCGCAACCGGTGAGAATGGCATTGGTCAGGATGAGCATCACAAAGGCGAGCGGCTCGTTTTGGGCGACGAGGCCAATGGCGCCCCAAATGGTCAAAAAGAGCTGGAACAGGCCGAAGGCGACGCTCCACCCAAGAGCGCTTTTGGCAACGGTGCCCGACTGAGCGCGAATGGCCTTGGCCTCGCGCAAAACAAGGTAGACGGTCGCCGCAAGACCGACGAGCGAGATGGCGGCTGCGAACATGCTGAGACTCCTCACAAACTTAAAACCTACGAAAGCGGGGGTTTACCCGATTGTTACCAAGATATGCGCTGCAATTGGTGACTGCGCACAACAACCAGCCATATTAACGCGCACGTGTGGCGGTGTGGCGCAATGTAGTGGCGACCTGCGCGATAATGGACGGGAATTACACGGAAACGTAAAGGCTTCTTAAAGAATTGGCGAGGATAGAGCTATGGGCGAGCAGGTTTGTATGACGGGTGCCGAGCACTGCGGCGGAGCTGCGGGCGTGGATACGAACGGCTACCCGGTCGAGACCACGGGCAATGCGGTGCTGGACATCTTGGAGCATCGCTCGTCTACGCGTGCCTTCGCGCGTGATGACGACGACCGTCCCGTGGCGGTGACCGACGAGCAGCGGGCGGCGATTCTGCACGCGGCGAGCCGTGCGCCGTCGGCAGGCGCCATGATGATGTATTCCATCGTGAGTATCCGCGAGCAGGCTACGCTCGACCGCCTGGCCGACCTGTGCGACCATCAGCCCATGATCGCCAAGGCGCCCTGGGCACTCATATTTGTGGTCGATTATGCCAAGTGGATCGATCTGTTTGAGCACGTGGGCTGCTTTGAGCCCGAGTTTGTCGAGCGCACGGGTAAGGCGCCCCGCCGCGCGCCGGGTTTGGGTGACTTTGCCATCGCGGCCCAGGACGCCGTGATCGCCGCGCAAAACGCCGTGGTGGCCGCCGAGGCCCTGGGCCTGGGGAGCTGCTATATCGGTGATATCGTCGAGAATGCCGAGGAAGTTGCCGAGCTGCTCGATCTGCCGCCCTATACCATGCCGTTGTCGATGCTCATCATCGGCACGCCCCGTAAGGAGCGTCCGGCCATTGCGCATCCCGTGGTGAACCTGGTGCACGAGGAGCGCTACTGCCGCGCCGATGCCACGACTATGGATGCTCAGGTGGCCGAGATGGATGCGATGTTCCGTCCGCACGCCCGCGAGGTGGGCGAGCGCGTGGTGGATATCTACACCCGCAAGCACACGAGTCCCTTTATGGCCGAGATGAGCCGATCCATGGAATGGTGGTTCAAAAACTGGCTTGGAAAATGACGAATGTGACAAAGGGACAATCCCTTTGTCACATTCCATATCGCGGCGGTGGCCTAAAGGCCGTATAAATGTTTATTTAGCTGGGAAAACGGTGCCGTGCAAGCGCAGGTCGATTACCTATAATTCCTTCGAACATTAAAGTTGGGAGGAAACCGGCTTATGGAACAAAAGGCCAAGGAGGCAGCCTCACACGCTGCGATTCCTGTGAGCATCTCGGCGATGCTCGTCACGCTGGGCGTGGTGTATGGCGATATCGGCACCAGCCCCATGTATGTAACCAAGGCGCTCGTTGCCGGCAACGGCGGCATCGGAAGCGTGACGGAGGAGTTTGTGCTCGGCGCGCTCTCCCTTGTCGTGTGGACGGTCACGCTGCTGACCACCATCAAGTATGTGCTCATCTCGCTGCGCGCCGATAACCATGGTGAGGGCGGCATCTTTGCCCTGTACAGCCTGGTCAAGCGCTGTGGCAAGTGGCTTATCATCCCCGCCATGCTGGGTGGCGCCGCGCTGCTCGCCGACGGCATCCTCACGCCTGCCGTTACCGTTACCACGGCCATCGAGGGCCTGCGCACCATCCCGGCGGTCCATGCCGTGCTCGGTGATGATCAGGGCCGCGTCGTCGCCATTACGCTCGCCATCATCATCGCGCTCTTCTTGGTGCAGCGCATCGGTACGGCCAAGATCGGTCACGCCTTTGGCCCCATCATGACGCTGTGGTTCCTGTTCCTGGGCGGCACGGGTCTGTTCTTTGTCTTCCAGCACCCCGCCGTGCTGCTGTGCCTCAACCCGGTGCGCGGCATCGCCTTTTTGTTGAGCCCCAACAACCACGCGGGCATCATGATTCTGGGCAGCTGCTTCCTCGCCACCACCGGTGCCGAGGCGCTCTACTCCGACATGGGCCACGTCGGTCGCGGCAACATCTACGCTACCTGGCCGTTCGTTAAGTGCTGCCTGCTGCTTTCCTATATGGGCCAGGGCGCTTGGCTTATGAACAACGCTGCCAACCCCGAGCTCATGGGCATTGCCGACCTCAACCCGTTCTACCAGATGCTCGCCCCGGGCCTGCGCCCGTTTGCCGTAGGCCTTTCCACCGTCGCGGCCATCATTGCCTCGCAGGCGCTCATCACCGGTGCATTCTCGCTGGTGTCCGAGGCCAGCCGTCTGGACCTCATGCCGCATATGCAGGTCTTCTACCCTGCCGAAACCAAAGGCCAGCTCTACATCCCCATGGTCAACAACGTCATGCTTGTCGGCTGCGTCATCGTGGTGCTGCTGTTCCAGAACTCGGCGCATATGGAAGCCGCCTACGGCCTTGCCATTACGCTGACTATGATGTGCACCACGCTGCTGCTCTTCTTCTACCTGCACGAGGAGCGCAAGCTCAAGGTTGCTCCGTGGATCTTTGCGGCCTTCTTCCTTTTGCTCGAGGGCTTTTTCTTTGTGAGCTCGCTCACCAAGTTCTTCCACGGCGGCTACTTCACCATTCTCATGGCTGCACTCATCATGGGCATTATGGTGTGCTGGTACAACGGCACGGCGGTCGAGCAGCGCCAGTTTACGCTGCTGCCGCTGCGCAGCTACCTGCCGCAGCTCAAGCGTCTGCGCGACGACGACCGTTACGAGCGCATGAGCGACAACATCGTGTACCTGACCAAGGACACCCATACCGACTACATCGACCGCGATATCGTCTATTCGATCTTGGACAAGCATCCCAAGCGTGCCCACGCCTGGTGGTTTGTGAATGTCGAGACCATGGACGAACCGCACACCTTTGCCTATTCTGTCGAGACGTTCGGCACCGACTACGTGTTCCGCGTGCATCTGTACCTGGGCTACAAGATCAACCAGCGCGTCAATGCCTACCTGCGTCAGGTTGTTCAGGACCTGGCTGCCACCGGCGAGCTGCCGCCGCAGACGCATGACTACTCGGTCTACAAGGATCCGGGCAACATCGGTACGTTCAAGTTCGTCATGATCCGTAAGCTTCTGGCGCCCGAAAGCGACGTGGAGCCGAGCGAGCGTACGGCCATCACGCTCAAGTACATCATCCGCCGCGCCGCCGGCACGCCTGCGCGCTGGTATGGCCTGGAGAACTCCAACGTGAGCTTTGAGTATGTGCCGCTGTTTACCAAGTTTAAGGCTGTGAGCAAGATGCAGCGCCTGGCCCCTAACGAGCGCCCGTAGTCGACGCTTGAGGTTTGTCTGCGAACGGGCGGGCTTGTAATGACGGGGATTGAGTCCTGGGAGGAAACCATGGATGCAAAGGTGCTTGACGGTCGCGATCTTGCGACCGAGCTGGTGCGTGAGGCGCGTGTCGACGCCGCCGAAGATCGGTTCTTTACGAATCGTGCCAACATGGACATGGCCGACCGTGTGATCTCGATCGTGGTGACGCTGCTTGTCGCGGCGTGCGTGTGCGCACTGCTCGCGCACGTGCTGTTTGTCTAACGACCGCAGGTTGCAAAGGCTATACACTTGGAACCACCACAAGGGAAATCACCACAAAGGTGCCTGTCCCCTTTGTGGTGGTTTTTGTTTTCGAGAGAGGGGCGGGACGCTGATGGACGTCCGTACGGACGGCGATATTGCCGATAGCTTTTGGTGGCGGCGCACAACGCTGACGCGCCGCACTCCTCTGTATGACGCCTGCGTATCGGTGGGGCTGCTGGTCGCGGCGACGATTGTGGGCGCGCTGCTCGACCATCCGGGTCTCGCGCCGAGCATCATGATCGTCTATGTGTTCGCCGTTCAGCTGTGCGCATTCTTTACCTGGAGTCGCCTGTATTGCTTGTTGAGCTCGGCTGCCGCCGTGGCGCTCTACAACTTTTTGTTTGTCGACCCGCGCTACTCGCTGTCGCTTATCGACCGCGGCTATCCCGGCATGTTCTTTATCATGTTCGTGGTCTCGCTTGTGTCGAGCTCGATTGCGTTGGCCCTGCGCCGCGCCTTGGCACAGGCTGCCGCTAGCGACCGCCGCACGCATATGGTGCTCGAGACCAACCGCATGTTGCAGCGGTGCGCCGATCAGCAGCAGATCGTTCACGCCATGGCCACGCAGCTGGCGCGTCTTTCGGGCTGTCCGGTCGTGTGGTACAGCGCCGACGCCGAGGGCGATGACCTGCTGCCGCGTGCGACGTACACAGCCGTGGGCGATGCCGCCCCGGTGCACGAGCTGGCGCCGCAGATGCCGCCGCGGCTCTCGGCGTCCGCCTATGTGGGAACGCCGCTCGATGCCACCTATGGCGGCTCGGCGTTTTATGGCATCTACCTGACGGTTCGCACGGGCGACGGCTTCGTGCGCTCGGGCGACCCCGCCTCGGTGGTGGGCGTGCTGGCTATTGTTGCCGAGCCCGATGTGCTAACACACGAGGAGCGGACACTTGCCGATGCCATCGTGAGCGAAGGCGAGCTGGCGCTCGACCGCGCCCGCGCCATGGAGGCCCGCGAGGAGGCGGCGGTGCTCGCCAAAAACGAACAGCTGCGCGCCAACCTGCTGCGCTCCATCTCGCACGATCTGCGCACGCCGCTTACCAGTATTTCGGGCAATGCCGATGTCCTGCTCGACCAGGGTTCGACCGGCACCGCGGTGCTCGATGCCCAGACGCGCCGCGGCCTGCTTCTATCCATTCGCTCGGATGCGCTGTGGCTCAACGCCACTGTCGAGAACCTGCTCGCCATCACCAAGCTCGAGGGCGGCGGCATGCATCTGTCGACTACGCTCGAGCTCATGGACGATATCGTCGAGGAGGCGCTGCGCCACGTGAACCCTGCCGTGCGCGAGCACGACCTTAAGGTGGTGGCGTGCGATGAGCCGGCGCTCGTCAACGTCGACGCGCGCCTCATGGTGCAGCTGGTGGTCAATCTGGTGAACAACGCCATCACCTATACGCCCGCAGGCTCGCATATCGTGATTTCGATTGGCGTCGACGATGGATGCGTGGCGTGCTCGGTGGCCGATGACGGCCCAGGCATTGCGCCCGAGGACCGCGAGCGAATCTTTGAGTCGTTCTACACCGCCAACCACGGTTTGGCCGACAGCCATCGCAGCGTGGGCCTGGGTCTTTCGCTTTGCCGCTCCATTGCGCTGGCGCATGGCGGTAGCATAGAGGTTGCCGCGGCGGACCCGCACGGCTCGGTCTTTACGATTGAGCTTCCCGTCGCCGACGTTTCGTTTGATAAGGAGTAGCGCCGTGCCGAACTCTGCCGTAAAACCGCTCATCTTGGTCGTTGCGGACGACCCCGCCGTTCGCAACTTAATCGTTGCCGCGCTCGAGGCGCACGGCTTGCGCCATATGGCCGTGGAGACCGCCCATGCCGCCATCGCCGCCGCCTCATCGCAGGCACCGAGCATTGTGCTGCTCGATCTGGGCCTGCCCGATATGGACGGCGTCAAGGTGGTGGAGTCGGTGCGCGCATGGTCGGGCATGCCGATCATTGTGGTCTCGGCGCGCAGCGAGGATGCGGACAAGATTCGCGCACTCGATGCCGGCGCCGACGACTACCTGACCAAGCCGTTTTCGGTCGAGGAGCTGCTCGCGCGCATTCGCACGACGCTCAGGCGTCTCTCGTATGCGCAGATTGGCATGGGTACGTCCGAGGGCTCGTTCGACACCGGTGAGCTGCATATCGATTTTGATGCCGGCATCGCCACGATGGATGGCGAGGAGCTGCATCTGACGCCGATCGAGTACAAACTGCTATGCCTGCTGGCGCATAACGCCGACAAGGTGCTGACGCACCAGTCTATCCTGCACGAGATTTGGGGCACGGCAACCAAGAGCGACCTGGCGAGCCTGCGCGTCTTTATGGGTACGCTGCGTAAGAAGATAGAGTCCGACCCCGCGCATCCGCGTTACATCCAAACGCACGTGGGTATCGGCTATCGCCTGGTCACCCAAGGCTAGGACGGCGTCCGCCATCCCAATATGAGTTGCGGTGAAATACGGTCTAAATTTGCCTAATTCCAGGCAAAACAGTCCGTATTCCACCGCAACTTTGTTATTTGCCTTTGGGCTTGCTGGCGTAGAACTTCTTCTTTTTGAGCTTGCCGGCGGGGGAGGGTTTGCCGTTGCCGTGCGACCCTCGGTCGCCGGCCTGCGCGTGCGCGGGCGCCGTTGCACGAGACTTGCGGGCCTCGGGGTTGCGCAGCTCCTCGGTTCGCTCTGCAATCTCCTCGGCACTAAAGCCGACCTCGGCCATGGCATCCTCGATGGGCAGGCGGCGCACGATATAGCAGTGATGCACCTTCTGGTTGCGTGCGAAGTCCTCGGGGATGGTCTGCGCCGTAATGTCCTCCAGCACCACGCCCACACGCGCGAGCTTGCGCGCCTCGGGGCGGAAGCCGCGCAGGTTGCAGCTAAAGATGGCATGTCCGCCCTGTGCGAGCAGGCGAGATACGCCGGCCAAAAGCTCAACATGGTCGCGCTGGACATCCCAAGTGCGGCGGCCCATCTTGGACGAGTTCGAGAACGTGGGCGGGTCGACAAAGATCAGGTCCCAGCGGTTGCGCGTCTGGCGCTGGTCGCGAATCCAGGCGAGCACGTCGTCGCGCACAAAGTGATGCTGCGGACCAACAAAGCCGTTCTGGCGCATATTGCGCTCGGCCCAGTCCAGGTAGGTGTTGGAGAGGTCGACCGTCACGGTTTCCTCGACGCCGCCGTCTGCCGCATAGCAGGTGGCGGTGCCGGTATAGGCGAACAGGTTGAGGAAGCGGCGCGCCTGTTTGGCGTGCTCGCGCACCAGGTTGCGGGTGACACGGTGGTCCAAGAAGATGCCCACATCCAGATAGTCGTCAAAGTTGACGGCAAAGGTAAGGCCGCCCTCTTCGATGAGCGGCAGGCGACGGCGCGCGATGTTGGCGCGCTCGCCCGAGCCGCCCTTGCCGGCGCCCTGCTTGCCGTATTGCGAGCCGCCGCGCGAACGCATGCGGGCCTTGGCGTGCACATGCTCGGCCGGAACATCAAGGATGCGCGGCGCGATGGCCAAGATGTCGAGCATACGGGCCTGGGCCAGTGCGGGGTCGATGGTCTTGGGCGCAGCGTATTCGGCGATGACGAGCCAGCGGCCCGGCGTCTGCGGGCAACCCTCGTACAGGTCGATGGCGGCGGAGTAGTCGGGCAGGTCGGCATCGTAGACGCGGTAGCAGCTCACGCCCTCGCGCTTGGCCCACTTGCGGCGCAGACGGGCATTCTTGCGCAGGCGGTTGGCGAACTGCTCCGACTCGGGGATGAGCACGGGCAGCGGCTTGCCGTCGCCCAAGTCGAGCGTGGCGGTGGGCTCGGGCATGGCGGGCGCGGCGCCAGTCTCATCGGCGACGTCGCCGGCATCCTCAGCCTCGCCTGCGGCATCCGCGCTGGCCGCAGCTTCAAATGCCGCGGCGGCGTGGTCGAGCGAGGACCAAACCTCAATAGTTGCCTCTTCGTTATTGGGCATGACGGCGATGGAGCGCGCGGGCTCGGCATGGAGCGCGCGGGCCATAAGGCCATCGCGGGTGAGCGCGGCGACCGGTGCCGAAGCGAGCTCGGGCGCGCGGCGCAGCTCGCCGATGAGTGTCATGGCGTCGTGCATGAGCGAAAGCGGGGTCTCGGTGGTGTCTGCGACCACGGCGGCGCCGGCGACGGCGCCGCCGTGGTCCAGCACGGTGGCGGACTTGGCAGCGCAAAAATCGACAAAGCGCTTGTAACCGGCGCACTTGACCATGCGCTCGGCAGTCTTGCGGGCGGCGGGGTCGATATCTACGGCCACGATGCGCGCCTGCCGCTCGCGCGCTGCCGCTTCGCGCTCGCGCGCCTCGGCAAGCAGCTGCTCCCACAGGGCGGCATCATGCAGCTGCCAGCCCTCAAAACCCCAGTGCTCGCGTGCAAAACCCGGGGCGCGGTCAGTCAGAATGTTCACGGCTTCCAGCAGCAGACCGCCGCCGGCGCACGAGGCGTCGACCAGCGTAGGCAGGGCTTCGTTCTCGTACTCGTCGGCCGTCAGCTCGCGCTCGCACAGTGCGGTCCAGCCGACTTGCGCCAGCACCAGGGCGGCGTAGTCGGGGCGCAACACGTGCGCGCCCTCGCCGGCACGGGTCGCCGCGGGCGGCAGGCGCTTGAACAGCGGGTCGCCCGAAAGGTCCAGGCTTATGCTCGCGCGGCGCTGGCGCAGCGAAAGCAGTAGGTGAACATCGGGGTCGGCGGCATCGACGTCGGCGCGACGGCCCGTGGTCTCGGCCAGGCGGTCGCACAGCGCGTCCTTGGCGCGCAGGGCCGAGAAGCGCGTGTTGCGCAGCTGCTCGGTCACGCCGCGGGCGGTGATGGCGATGGTGGCGCCGGGGCGGACGATGCTCTCCCAGGCGATGTCGTAAACGCTATCGTACAGTTCATCGGCATCCTGCGCCTCAAAGCGCCCGAGTACCACGAACACGCGGCTCGCCAGGCGCGACCACAGACAGGCGCGGTAGCCTTCTTCGAGCTCGCCCTCAAACGTAGCACGGCCCTTCAGCCGGCGAACATGCGAAAGTCCGAGGCGTTTAAGCTCATCGGCGAGTGCGGACTCAAAGCCCTCGGGGCAGCTTGCGTAAAATTCCATGGGTGACCTCTCTGGTTGCGTCGCTCCATTATATGATGGATGCTTCGTTTGCCCTTATCCTCGAAAGGAACCCATATGATTGATGCGTGCCCCGAATCCGCCGTGCTCTTTTTTGACGTGGACGGCACGCTGACGTCGTTCGATCCCGACGATATGACCGATAAGGATTTCAATGCAGTCCATCCGTCGAAGGCCGTTGTCGATGCATTTGGTCGCCTGCGCAATGCGGGTCACCGGGCATTTATCTGCACGGGTCGTCCCTTGTGGCTGATTGCCGATGGCCTGCGTGCTTTGGAGCCTGCGGGTATCGTTGCCATGGCGGGAGCTACGCTCGAGGTCGAGGGCCGCGTGGTACACGAGGACTGCTTTGACGAGGACGTTGTCGAGGAGCTTGCACGCCGTATGGCCGCGGCGGGGATTGAAGCCTTTTTCGAGACCAACGTGGCTACTTTTGCCTTGGAACCCGCGGGTGTTGAGCAGTCGTCTCTGATCGGCACTTCTGTGGTGCACAGCGCCGAGGAAATGCGCGTCGACGGCAGTCTGCGCGTGGGCAAGGTATGCCTCAATGTGCCCAGTTTGGCTCGCGTAGCCAACGATGACGGCTTTATCGATCGCTATTTTGAGGCCTGCAACACCGGTGGTCAGAATCGCGAGCTGAGCCCCAAGGGCATCGACAAGGGCGTGGGCGTGGCGCGAGCGCTGGCGTATCTGGGCCGCGAGGGAAATGCGCGCACCTTTGGCTTTGGCGATTCGGGCAACGACCTGGGCATGCTCGCTGCGGTCGAGACGGCTGTCGCCATGGGCAACGCCATGCCCGAGGTCAAGGCGGTCGCCGACTACGTGACCGACGATGTTGCACACGACGGCACCGTCACCGCCATGCGCCACTTTGGGTTGATCTAATAAATGGCCGGGTCGCCCGCAGTGGGGCGACCCGGCCATTTGAGCTATTTTGCAATATAGAGCTTGGGATGACTGCGACTGCTCTCGATCGCCGCCGTCATGATGCCCTCGTCGTCTCCATCAACGATGATGCCATCGAGGTCATCGATTTGCGCGGACTGATAAAAACTGGTCTTGTTGAACTTTCCCTGGTCAACCATCATATAGCCCTGGTTTGAGTTGGTCAGGTACATATGCTTAATCATGGCCGAGAAGTCGTGCTCGACGGTAAAGCCGTGGTCGGGGTGGAATCCGTCGGCACTGACAAACGCCTTGTCGGCATGTAGTTTGCTCATGCAGTCGAGCGTTAGTGCGCCCGCGAGATAGAGGTGGCCCTTGCGCACGGAGCCGCCCAGCAGCACTACCGAAGCATTGGGGAGATTGAAGCTGGCGTAGTTCGCGATTGCAAGATCGCCGGTGATAATGGTGATCTCATGCTTGTCGATGAGGGCTTTAGCGAAGTAAAAGCCTGTGGTGCCGATATCAATTACCAGAACATCGCCATCATCAACAAGAGCTGCTGCGGTTGCGGCGATGGCCTCCTTGGCCTCGACTTGGACATTGATGCGCTCCTCGGGATACGAGATTGCGTTGGAGCGAGAAAGCGATACCGCTCCGCCGCGTACGCGACGCAGCTTGCCTTCGGATTCCAGTGAGACGAGGTCGTGTCGTGCGGTGACTTCCGAAACCGAAAAACGGCGAACGATGTCGGATACCGAGATATTTGGCTTTTCGGCCAGCCAATTCATGATAAATCGCTGACGCTCGGCCGGTGAAAGGTCTGAAGTAGATGCCATATGCCGCTCCTTTTGAACAAAAGGCAAAAGATGCGCCTTTCGTAATCGAAATATAACGTATCGATATGAAAAGAACAAGGCAAATTCGAATGAATCGAATGAACGGAATGGCATGTCCCAAATGCATGCGTAGTAGATAGTTTGCACGTAGACGGGCTATAAAGAGTCTCATTCTGAAGGCGCCGCCCAAAAGAAGCACGTTCACACCCGATATTCGACCGTTCACGGAAAGTTGACAATTGATCTTTCGATAGCTTTTGAAATGGTTTATAAAAGAAAACCGAAAGCTTTTGAAACAAAGAAGAAGGCTTTCGATAGCAATAGCGTTAGATGAGAAAGGACCGAACATGGCGATCAAGGTGTTTGCCGACGGCGCTAACCTCGAGGGCATGCTTGACATGCATGACAATGGCAACGTTCAGGGCTTCACGACCAATCCTTCCCTTATGAAGGCCGGCGGCGTGACCGACTACCGCGCTTTTGCCAAGACGGTTCTTGAGCACATTACCGATGTCTCGGTCTCTTTTGAGGTTTTCGCTGATGACGAGGCTGGTATGGAGGCCGAGGCTCGCGAGATTGCAACCTGGGCAGACAACGTCTATGTTAAGATTCCGGCGCTCAACACCAAGGGCGAGTCCACTGCCGCGCTGGTCAAGCGCCTTTCTGCCGACGGCATCAAGGTGAATGTCACCACTATCTTCACGCCCGAGCAGGTCGACGAGTTCGTCGATGCCGTTTCTGCCGAGACCCCCTCTATTCTGTCCATCTTTGCCGGTCGCATTGCCGATACCGGCGTCGATCCGCTGCCCCTCATGGCGGAGTCCGTAAAGAAGGCTGCCGTTAAGCCTGCTGCCGAGGTTCTCTGGGCGTCTACGCGCGAGGTTCTCAATATCTTCCAGGCGGAGTCCGTTGGATGCCAGATCATTACGGTCCCCAATGCCATTCTTGCCAAGCGCAAGAATTTCGGGAAAGATTTGCTTGAGTACTCGCTTGATACGGTCAAGGGCTTTGCCCGCGACGTTCAGGCGCTTGGTTTTCATATCTTGCCCGAGGAGTAGGGGACGAGCATGCTGACCGATCTTCTTAAACCCGAGCTTGTTGCCTGCCACGTCGAGGCCTCCGACTGGGAGGAAGCGATCAGGGCATGCGGTAAGTTGCTCGTAGACGCTGGCAAATGCGACCAGAGCTATGTTGACGCCATGATTTCATCGGTTCACAAATTCGGCCCCTATATGGTCTTGGAAGAGGGCATCGCCATGCCCCACGCCCAGGCAGATGGCAATGTGAGTGAAGCGGGAATCTGTATCGTCACGCTTGACCCTGCCGTTGCGTTTGGACACGAGGATTTCGATCCGGTTCACGTGCTCGTGGGTATTTGCGCACCCGACCCCAAGGCTCATCTTGGCTGCTTGGCGGAGCTTTCGCAGATGTTCGAGGACGAAGACTGCGTTGCCAAGCTCAGCGCATGCGATACGCCCGAGCAGGTTTTGGAGACCATGCGTTCATTCTTTTAGGCCTTAATGGCACGGCGATGCGTCGCCGCTTTTGGATAGACGGAAAACCGTCACGTGTAGGAGAGGAAGGTTGCCATGCATATCATCACCGTATGCGGAAACGGCATCGGGTCTAGCCTGATGCTCGCTGGCAAAGTCGAGGAGCTTTGCGAGGAGGAGGGCATCAAGGCCGACGTTGAGTCTATGGACCTGAACGGTGCTTCTTCCGCAAATCCGGATCTGTTCATCACCGTTAAGGAACTCGCTCCCGAGCTCCACGGCAACGTTGTGATCGTTCGCAGCTATGTGAACAAGAAGAAGATCCGCGAAGACGCCCTCGAGGCAATCAAGGCGGCCGCCGCTAACGCCTAAAGCGGCACAAAAAAGGGCGGTTCCCTGTGGAAGAGGGAAACGCGCCCACGTTAGAGAGAAAGGAAGCGCAGATGCAAGCCATCCTTCCCATACTTGAGTTTATCCAATCGATTCTGACCAAGCCAGCATGGATCATGGGTCTCTTTGCCTTTGTGGGCCTTGTCGCGCTTAAGCGTCCTGCCCACAAGGTGATGACGGGCACCCTGAAGCCCATTCTGGGTTACATCATGCTGTCTGCCGGCGCCGCTGTTGTTCAGGAGAACCTTGCTCCGCTGGGTACCTTCATCGAGACCGGTTTCCACATCACCGGCGTCGTGCCCAACAACGAGGTCGTCGTTTCGATGGCTCAGAGCGTCCTCGGCGTTCAGACCATGATGATCCTGATTCTCGGCTACGTCGTGAACATTATCATTGCCCGCTTTACCAAGTTTAAGTACATCTTCCTGACGGGCCATCACAGCATGTTTATGGCCTGCCTGCTGTCTGCCGTTCTGCAGGCATCTGGCTTCCAGGATGTCCAGCTTGTCATCGTGGGTGGCATGTTCCTGGGCCTCGTGAGCGCTATGCTTCCCGCCGTTGGTCAGCGTTTCACCGAGAAGGTTACCGATGGCGATGAAATCGCCATGGGCCACTTCGGTTCACTCGCCTATTACATCTCCGCTGCAGTCGGTACGCTTTTTGCTAAGGACGCCGAGGAGAACAGCACCGAGAAGATCGAGGTTCCCGAGAAGTTCTCCTTCCTGCGCGACACCACCATCTCCACGGCTCTTACCATGGCCTTCTTCTACTTGGTTACCGCTTTCGCCGCTTACATCGCAGATCCTGCGGTCGTTACCAAGACCGCTGGCGGCGACAATGTAATCGTCTATGCCCTGACCTGTGCCCTGTCCTTCGCCGTTGGTGTCACCATCGTCTACAACGGCGTTCGTATGATCCTCGCCGACCTGGTCCCGGCTTTCCAGGGCATCTCCAACAAGCTGATCCCCGGCGCCATCCCCGCCGTCGACTGCGCCGTCTTCTTCCCCTATGCTCCCACCGCCGTCATCCTCGGCTTTGTCGCTTCCTTCATCGGTGGCGTGGTCGGTATGTTCATCGTGGGCGCTACCCTGGGCATCTTCATCATCCCGGGCATGGTTCCCCACTTCTTCTGCGGTGCTACCGCAGGCATCTACGGCAATGCTACCGGCGGTCGCAAGGGCGCAGCTCTTGGCGCTTTCGTCAACGGCCTGCTCATCACCTTTGCCCCGGCCCTGCTCCTGCCCGTTCTTGACGTCTTTGGCTTCAAGAACACTACGTTCGGCGACTTCGATTTCTCCGTCATTGGTATTACGCTCGGCCGCGCTGCCGAGGCCTTCGGTACCACCGGTGTCTACGCGATTCTCGCTGTCCTTCTGGTCGTCGCCTTCGTCCCCAACTTCATCCACACCAAGGGTGCTGTGATCAATCACGTTGAGGAAGAGTAATCCAGGCGTACGTTAAGCCCTAATCGGGCGGAGCTCCGATAACCGGCTCCTACACGGAAGCGGTGACGTCTCAAATGAGGCGTCACCGCTTTTTGCTTTGGGGCGATTGTGAAAACGAGCCGGCAAGGCGCTGCTTCTGTTCCGTGAACGGAATCAACCGCAATGATCGGCAAAAACGTTTTGCCGCTGGGGCGTCGATATAAAAATGGTAAATCTGCAAAACCGTTCGCCGAGAAGATAAAAACCCGCAGCTCACGCCTTGATAAACGTAGGTAAAGTGTTTAGCAGTTCAACGTCCATATGCAAGCGAAAGTTTTGTTGCGGTATCTGCAAGTTTTCCCATTGGATGAGAAAAACTTGCAAGTTCGACGATGGACAGCGGCGGTTCGTCCTTTGCTGTTACTTCCCCTGCACCATGGTGAGGGAGATCTTTTTGCGGTCGCGATCAACCTTCTCGACCCACACCTTGACCGTATCGCCGACGCGCACCACGTCGCTCGGGTGCTTGACGAAGCGGTTGGCCAGCTTGGAGATATGCACGAGGCCGTCCTGATGTACGCCCACGTCGACGAAGGCGCCAAAGTCCACAACGTTGCGCACCGTGCCCTTGAGCTCCATGCCGGGCTCCAGGTCGTCGATGGAAAGTGCTGAGCGGCTAAAGACCACCTCGGGCGCGTCGTCGCGCGGGTCGCGACCGGGCTTCTTGAGCTCGTTGACAATGTCGATGAGCGTGAGGGTACCGCAGCCCAGGTCGCTTGCCAGCGCCGAGATACTGCCCAGGCGGCGCTCGATGTCGGGCACGCCGCCGCGGCTGAGCTCACTGGCTTTAACGCCTGCGCGCTCCAGGACGGCCGTGGCTACCTCGTAGCTCTCGGGGTGGACGCTTGTCGCGTCGAGCGGGTTCTTGCCGCCGCTGATGCGCAGGAAGCCCGCGGCGTTGAGATATGCCTTGGGTCCCAGTTTGGGGACCTTCTTAAGCTGGCGGCGATCGGTAAAAGCACCGTTTTCCTCGCGGTAGGCCACGATATTCTTGGCCACGCTCGGCGTGATGCCCGATACGTATCCCAGCAGGCTCGCGCTTGCGGTGTTGACGTCGACGCCCACGCGGTTGACGACGTCCTCCACCACGTGACCCAGGGTGCGCGAGAGCTCGGCCTGGTCAAGGTCGTGCTGGTACTGGCCAACGCCGATGGACTGGGGCGGAATCTTGACGAGCTCTGCCAGCGGGTCTTGCAGGCGGCGGCCCAGGCTCATGGCGCCACGCACGGTGACATCCAGGTCGGGATACTCCTGGCTTGCGAGCTCGGAAGCCGAGTACACCGACGCGCCGGCCTCGTTGACGATGGTGTATCGCAGCCCAGGAGCCTGCTCGGCGATGAACTCCGAGACGACTTCCTCGGTCTCGCGGCTGGCGGTGCCGTTGCCGATGACGATGGTGTTGACGCTGTCCTTTTTGACGAGGCGGGCGAGCTCGCGCTTGGTGCCGGCGACGTCGTGGCGCGGCTTGGTGGGATAGACCACGCCGTGGTCGAGCAGCTTGCCGGTCTCGTCCATGACGGCGACCTTGCAGCCGGTGCGGTAGCCCGGATCGAGCGCGAGCACGCGGGCGCCGCGCACGGGGCGTGCCGAGAGCAGGCCCTCGAGATTCTTGGCAAAGACATTGATGGCCTCGGTCTGCGCACGGACGGTGAGTTTGGCGCGGGCCTCGCGCTCCAGCGAGGGGGCCATGAGGCGCTTGTAGCCGTCGGCGATGGCGGCGTCAAAGACGGGCGCGAAGACGCCCTGGCGTCGGGGCCAACGGCTGCCGAGGCGTGCCGTGGCGGCGGCGCCGTCGACGTTCACGCGCACGCGGAGCTTGCCCTCGCGCTCACCGCGGTCGATAGCCAGCACGCGGTGGTTGGGTATACGGCGCAGCGGCTCATCATAGCTGTAGTACGGCTCGTAGGGGGTCTTCTCGGTGGGGTCGGTGGCCTCGACGACGATGTCTGCGGTGTTTTGCGTAAAGGCACGCAGGTCGGCGACGTTCTCGGGGTCCTCGGCCACCGTCTCGGCCACGATGTCCGCCGCGCCGGCGAGCGCCTTCTCGGGCGTGTCGAAGCCGGCTTCCTCGTTGACGTATGCCGCGGCGGCGTCGAGCGCGCTGCCCTTGGCCGAGGCCTGCATGATGACCATGTTGGCAAGTGGCTCCAGGCCTGCCTCGCGGGCCTTCTGTGCGCGGGTCATGCGCTTTTTGCGGTAGGGCTTGTAGAGGTCCTCGACACGCTGGAGCTGCGTGGCCTCGCGAATTTGCTGTTCGAGCTCGGGCGTAAGTTTGCCCTGGGCGTCGATGAGCAGAATGACGTCCTCTTTGCGCTGTTCAAGATTGCGCAGGTAGGACAGGCGCTCGTCGAGCGCGCGCAGGGCGACGTCGTCCATGCCACCCGTGGCTTCCTTGCGGTAGCGCGAGATAAAGGGGATGGTGTTGCCCTCGTCGATGAGCTTGACGGCTGCCTCGACGTTGGCGGCCTTAAGGTTGAGCTCGCGGGCGAGCTGGGCGATAAGATCCATGGGACTCCTTGCGTTTAAGGTGCGTTTGCAGCACAGGGCTACCAAGGATACCACCCGTCCCAAAAGACTGTTTTGGGGCCGCGCCATGAAAACGGCCTATCTACTACGTTTGAACCGTATTGGTCGACCATTCCCCGGTTTTCCGAAAATATGCAACCCGTCTACCTGCGGTTTTTATTTCGAGAAATTTGGCATGGTTGAGGGCGATCGGCTAAACGTAGTAGATAGGCGCGTTTCGTGGCGAACGAATCAAGCCGAGGTGCAAAATAGCCCCCCGCTCCAGAAAAATCGTCGGCAAGGTAGCAAAATGCCCCGCGGGCAGGAGGCTGCTCGCGGGGCAAAGAAGAGGGGCTTGTTGGTGACGGACCGAAGGGTTCGGCATGGGGCTTCTGCCGCGGTCGCTCTTAAGGCATTACAGCTCGACGAGCTGACCGGTCTCGGCGGCCTCCTTGATAGCGTTGAGAAGCGTGAGCGTCTTAACGTTGTCGGCGGGGGTCACGACGGGCTCGACCTCGCGGCGGACAACCTTCACAAAGTGCTTGAGCTGCATCTTGTGCGGCAGTGCCGGGTCGACGGCCGGAATCTCCATCTGCAGCGGCTTGTGCCAGTTAGAGGCGCCGTCGTAGGAGAACTGGTGCAGGCGGGGCAGCGACAGGGCGCCCTTAGTGCCGCCGATAAAGTAGGCGTCGGCGTCGAAGGGGCGGTACTGCGGATCCTCGCGGGCGGTGGCCTCCCAGTTCCAGGGGCTGGCGGTGGCGTCGGAGATGGTCATGCTTGCGAGCGCGCCATCGGCAAAACGGACGTTGACCACGGCGGAGTCCTCGGTCTCAAAACCGCGGGCGGCGCTGGACTGCATACCCTGGACGGCAACGGGCTCGCCCAGCAGATAGCGGAGCAGGTCGACGTCGTGAACCAGGTTGACCAGGATCGGGCCGGCACCCTTCTTGCGGCGCCATTCGACATCGAAATACTCGTCATTCTTATAGATCATGTAGTGGAAGCTCGACACGGTGAGCTTGCCCAGCTCGCCAGACTCGATGATCTCCTTGGCCTTGTTGACGAAGGGGTTGTGGCGACGGTGCTGACCCACGAGCACGGGCACGCCGGCGGTTTCGGCCTCGGCGGCGAAGGCCTGGGCATCCTCCAGGTCGTTGGAGATCGGCTTTTCGACCAACGGCACGATGTTGCGCTTCACAGCCTCGCGGGCAACGCCCAGGTGCAGGTCGTTGGGGGTGGCGATAATGACGGCCTCGGGCTTGACCTCGTCCATCATCTGGGCGGGATCGGTGAAGAACGGCACGCCGGCGGCCTCGGCCGTGGCGCGGGCGCCCTCAAAAGCGTCGGCGATGGCGACGAGCTCGGCCTCGGGCTCCTCGGTGACAAAGCGGATGTGGTTGCGGCCCATGGCGCCGGCGCCGATAACGGCAATGCGGACGGGGTTGAGCTCAGACATTTCGACTCCTTAATGGTGGTGGCGATGGAGTGTGACAAAGGGACAGCCCCTTTGTCACATTGGCAATTGCTAAGCGGACTTCTTCTTGCTGTCGGAGACCATCATGTAGACGGTGAGCACGACGGCGATGGCGGCGATCACGATGGCGCCGTAGAAGGACTGCTGGTAGGCGGCGCTGCCGGCCTCGGCGTGATACAGCACGGCGGTGATGGGCTGGCTGATCCAGGTGGAAGCGGCGTAGCCCAAAAACATGATGCCGTAGTTGACACCGATGTTGCTGGTGCCAAAGGCGCCGCCGGTGAGCGGCGGGTAGATGACGAGCAGAGCGCCAAAGCTAAAGCCGAGCAGGGCGAGCGCCACAAAGAACATGGCCTGCGTAAAGCTCATCGACATGATGACGAGCGCGACGATGGTGACGACAAGGCTGATGAGCAGCGACTTGTAGGCGCCGAGCTTGTCGATGATCTGGCCAAAGGACAGGCGGCCAACCAGGTTGGCGCAGGTGTTGACGGAGACCACCACACCGCCGAGGGCGACGGCCGCGGCGCTCGTGGGGTCGGCGAAGAGCTGGACGGCGGCGATGGAGGCAACCTTGCCCACGAGCAGGGTGCCTGCGGTGGCGGCAAAGGCGAAGGTGACGATGAGGACCCAGAAGCGCGGGGTCTTGACCATCTCGCCCGGGGTGAGGTCGCCGAAGGTGCCGGCATGCGCGCCGCCCTTGGGGGCCTCGAAGCCCTCGGGCAGCCAACCGGCCTCGGGGGCCTTCAGGAACAGGGCGGAGGCGGCGATCGTCACAAAGAAGATGACTCCGAGCGCCTTAAGGGCGCCAAAGATGCCCAGGCTCGGGATGAGCAGCGAGGCGAGCACCGGGGACAGCACGGCGGGACCGGCGGTCGAAGCGGCCAGGGTGATGCCGGAGGCGAGACCCTTCTTGTCGATGAACCACTTTTGGCCGGTGGTGAGCGCCGGGTTGTAGCCCAGGCCGTTGCCGATGGCGGCGACAAGCGAGAACCACAGGTAGAATTGCCACGGCTCGGTGACGGTGCCGGACATGAACCAGCCCACGCCGTAGCACACAGCGGCGGCGATCACGACGTTGCGGGGGCCGATCTTATCGGAGATGCGGCCGGCGAAGATGCCCGTCACGGCCATGATGGTCTGAAAGACCGGGAAAGCCCAGGTAAGAGCGCTGGACCACTCGGGGTAGACGGCGAGCAGGTTCTTGCTCACGACGGAATACAGCGCGATGGAGCTGATGAAGAACATGGTGACGCACGCGGCGGAAAGCACGACGGCGCGACCCTTGTTGGAGTTGGTGGAAGCCATTGGACTCTTTCTAATCGATACGGGGGAGGAGCGGGCGTATCCGCGGGTCTCCCTGTTAGGTTGGTTTACTGGTCAGTCGGCTTGGCGACGCCGGACTCATCGGACCAAAGCTCGACACCCTTGTTCTTGAGGTAGTTGTCGGCATAGGCGCGACGGCCGCCGGGCTTGGCGGTGAGGTCGCCCATCATATTGGAGAAGCCACCATCGACCTTGATGGCGTCGCCGGTGGTAAAGTCCGAGCGCGTGGACGCCAGGAACATGACGGCGTTGGCGATATCACTGACCTCGCCGATGCGACGCGTGGCGATCAGGCGGCTGCGGCTCTTTTCGACCTCGGGGTCGGCGTAGAAGTTGGCCGACATCGGGGTCTTAACGAAGCAGGGCTCGACGCAGTTGGAGCGGACGCCGTAGGGGCCCCACTCGGCGGCGAGCATCTTGGACATCATGTTCACGCCGGCCTTGGTGGAGCTGTACACGCCCGAGAACGTCTCGGGGGAGTGGCTGGCGACGGTCGAGATGTGCACCAGGCGACCCTGGCCGGCCTTGATCATCTCGCGACCAAAGCGCTGCGAGGTGATGAAGTAACCGGTGAGGTTGACGTTGAGCACCTGCTCCCAGTCGCTCAACGGCAGGTCTTCCATGGCTGCGAAGCGCAGGATGCCGGCGGTGTTGACGAGGACGTCGACGCGGCCGAAGTCGGTGATGGTGGCGTCGACGGCGGCCTGAACCTCGGCCTCATCGGTGGCGTTCATCTTGTAACCCTCGGCGTGGATGCCAAACTCGGCGGCGAGGTCGGCGGCTGCGGCCTTGACCTTTTCCTCGTCCAGGTCGAGCAGGACGACGTTGGCGCCGTTGCGGGCGAACTCGCGGCAAATCTCGACGCCCATACCGCCGAGCGCGCCAGTCACGGCGCAGACATCGCCCTCGAGCTTAAGCCAATTGCTCATAGGAACTTCCCTTCTTGTGCCTCCCGGTGGGTCGCTCCCATTAACCGACCCACGTGGTTTTCGCTGGTTATCGTATGCTTTGCATTTGCGCAGGTGAATTGCATATTTGTTAGAATGGCGTTAACCGTAGGTTTATAGCTTGCAAGACGATGCGCCTTTAATTGAGTGTGTGACCTGCCAAAACAACCCCCTTCGGCAGTTCATTGCCATGCGTCTGGAAACAGGAGATTGACGTGTACGATCGACGACTCGAGGCCATATCGGCCGCTGCGGAGCTGGGAAGCTTCTCGCGCGCCGCGGCAAAGCTGCGCGTGTCGACGCCGGCACTCGTCAAGCAGGTATCGGGTTTTGAGGCGGAGTTCGGTATTACGCTGTTCGAACGCTCGCACTCGGGCGTCAAGGTGACGCCGGCAGGCGCTCTGCTGGTGGACGACGCGCGCTCGATCATGCGGCAGTCCGAGGACGCGCTGCGCCGTGCCCGACGTGCGGCGGGCGATGGCGGTGCCGTGCGCCTGGGCGTGTCGATGATGTGCCCGGGGCGCCAAACGCTGTCGATGTGGCCGGGTGTGCACGAGCTGGAGCCGTCGCTGCGCTTTGAGATTGTGCCGGTGAGTGACCTTTATGATGAGCGCGAGACTGTCATGCGAAGCCTAGGTCGCGAGGTCGATGTGGTGCAGTCGAGCTTTTCGACCCCACGCTGGGGCGACGCCTGCCAAAAGCTTCGCATCGTTAACGTGCCGTTTTATATCGACCTGCCGCGCACGAGCCCGCTGGCGCGCAAGACGCGCATCACAGTTGCCGACTTAGAGGGCATGCGCCTGCGCGTGCTCCGCCACGGCAACGACGCTATGGACAGTCTGCGTATCGACCTTTTGGCCGACGGCGGCGTGGACGTGATCGATGTGGATAGCTTCGACTTTGCGCTCTTTAACGAGGCGGAGGAAAAGGGCGACGCGGTGCTCACCTGCGGGGCGTGGTCGGGGGTGCACCCGGCCTTTGTGGGCGTGCCGTTCCTATGCGGTCGCGAGGTGCCAGTCTTTCTGCACTACCCGCTCGAGCCCACCCTCCAAGTACAAAAATTCGTCAACGCCATGGCCCAACTCCTCAACTAGCTCATTTGGGACGGGTTTAGCGGTCCTCGCGTTGCGGGTCGGCTGTCTCGGCTGCCTTTACGCGGTTCTTATCGACGTACATGTTTTTGTCGGCCTGAGAAAAGAGCTCACGCATCGTGGGCGGTTCATCAAAATCACTGGAAAGCGCATAGCCCACCGCGTAGCTGATGGGCATATCGGGGTGGACTTCGGAATACTCGTTCACGTTCGCGCGAATCCGAGCGAGACAAGATTCCACAGCGGCTCGGTCGGCATCCCGCAGTACCGCGATAAACTCATCGCCGCCGTCGCGGCCCACAAAGCAGGTCTCCGACGCCACGCGCCCCAGCTGCTGGGCAAAAGAACGGATGTATTCGTCGCCCTTCTCGTGGCCGAAGCTGTTATTGACCGTATGCAGATTGTTAAGGTCGAAGACGCACACCGCAACGGGCGCCTCCGCGGAGACAGGCTGCTCCTGCCCCAAGACCTCCTCGCACTTGTTCTTGTTGGGCAGTCCTGTGGCTTCGTCGAGATAGACTTTACTCTGCAGTTCGCGATTGAGCGCGGCAGTGCGCACCGCGCGAACAAGTTCGACCGCAAAGGGCGCCACCAAGCCCACGATGTCGATGATCACCAAGCCCTCGAGATAGTTGAGCGCCGACGCCTTCTCCTGAGAGTAGTCCTCTGCGAGTCGTGTGGCATCGTCACAAATACCAAAGAACTCCTCGCTCATCGCGATGATATCGGTGTTCTCGTAGCCGACTTCGCGCACACGGGCAATCTCGGCGCAAAGCTCATCAAAATAATTTGCAAGCTCGGTCATCTTTGCCTGATACTCGTCGTCGAGACGGACGAGGTTGAGGTCGTCACTTCCGTAACGCAAACCGTTGATGTATGAATCCACGGCTTTGAGCAGGTCATCTTGAGGCAGGCCCGCGTCCTCGAGCTTAACGATTCGCTGCGTGGTACCGCGCACCAGACCGGCGTAGTTGACCACGCGCGCCGTGCCCTGGATATCGGAGACGAGCAGCATAACATTAATGAAGAAGAAGATGAGAACTGCCGTGAGCACCATCATGAGCAGGCGCACCGCCTGGCTGGCCTTCTTGGCGACAGAAGTATTCACAAGTTCACTCTCTCAAATGGCAAAAGCGCAGGTGGCACCCAGCGTGCTGAAATTCACGTGAGGTCAACTCTACCATATGGGCCAACAGCCTCAAACTGTAGCAGACGCTCGTCCAAATTGGCGTGACGCTTGTCTTGTTGTTCTTGACCTGGTCGCGCTATCGAACATGTTTCTGGTCTTGGATCACCATGGGAAAGCTCATCCCGTTTTGTGCGTCTAGAGTGGGATGCGGTTTCCCAAAGGTGCCGTTAGGGGAAACCACATCCCGGTTTATGCCCTTGAAATGGGATGCCGTTTCCCGGAGGGGGTCCAGCGGGAAACGGCATCCCATTTTGGGCCCGAAAAGTGGGATACGGTTTCCGGCCGGCATGAAAAAGCCTCCGCAGCTCGTGTGGCTGCGGAGGCTTTATTCGTTGCGGCGCATTGTGTTTGGGTCGTTGAGATGAGTCGATTTGCCCCGGAAGAGGAGGGCATTGACCTTAGGGTCATGCCCGACGAATGAGCGGCAAATCGGCCATCTCGGCGAGCCGAACTACTCCAGCTCAAACGCTCCGGTGTAGAGCTGGTAGTAATACCCGCGCTTGGCGATCAGCTCGTCGTGGTTGCCGCGCTCGATGATGCGGCCGTGGTCCAGACAGATGATCGCGTCGGAGTTGCGCACGGTGGACAGGCGGTGCGCGATGACAAACGTCGTGCGGCCTTCCATGAGCTTATCCATGCCCGCCTGCACGATGGCCTCGGTGCGGGTATCGATGCTCGACGTGGCCTCGTCCAGGATCATCGCCGGCGGATCGGCGACGGCGGCGCGTGCGATCGAGATCAGCTGGCGCTGGCCCTGCGACAGCTGTGCGCCGTTGCCGGTGAGCATGGTATCGTAGCCGTCGGGCAGGCGGGTGATAAAGTCGTCCGCGCCCGCGAGCTTTGCCGCCGCGATGCACTCCTCGTCGGTGGCATCCAGGTTGCCGTAGCGGATGTTATCCATCACAGTGCCGGTGAACAGGTTCACGTCCTGTAGCACGACGCCCAGCGAGCGGCGCAGGTCGGCCTTGCGGATCTTGTTGACGTTGATGCCGTCGTAGCGGATCTTGCCGTCGGCGATGTCGTAGAAGCGGTTGATGAGGTTGGTGATGGTCGTCTTGCCCGCACCGGTGGCGCCGACAAACGCGACCTTCTGGCCCGGCTTGGCAAACACGGACACGCCGTGCAACACCTCGTGGTCGGGCGTGTAGCCAAAGTCGACGTTGTCCATGACCAGGTCGCCGCGCAGCGGTACGTACTCGATCTCGCCGGTTGCGCGGTGCGGATGTTTCCATGCCCACATGCCGGTGTGGTGGTCGGCCTCCTCGAGCTGCCAGGTATCGGGGTTCACCTGAGCGTTGACGAGCGTCACATAGCCTTCGTCGGCTTCGGGCTCCTCGTCGATGAGCTCAAAGATGCGGTCGGCGCCGGCGAGGCCCATGACCACGGCATTGATCTGCTGCGAGATCTGGCCGATCTGTCCGCAGAACTGCTTGGTCATGTTGAGGAACGGCACCACGACGGCGATGGACAGCGCCATGCCCGAGATGCTCAGGTTGGGCACGCCCAGCGCCAGGAAAATGCCGCCTGCCAGTGCAACCAGCACGTAGAGCAAGTTGCCCAGGTTCATAAGGATGGGCATGAGGATGTTGGCGTACATGTTGGCCTTCTGCGAGACCTCGAAGAGCTTTTCGTTGCGCTCGTCAAAATCGGCCTCGGCGGCAGACTCGTGGCAGAATGCCTTGACGACCTTCTGGCCGTTCATGACTTCCTCGATATGGCCCTCGACCACGCCGAGCTCGGTCTGCTGCGCAATAAAGAAACGCGCGGAGTTGGAGCCGAGCAGCTTGGTCATAAAGGTCATAAAGGCGACGCCTGCCACAATGACCAGGCACATCCAAACGCTGTAGTACAGCATGATAAAGAACACCGTGACGATGACGATGGTCGTCATGAGCAGGTTGGGCAGCGACTGGCTGATCATCTGGCGCAGCGTGTCGATGTCGTTGGTGTAGTGGCTCATGATGTCGCCGCGCTGGTGCGTGTCGAAGTGGCGAATCGGCAGGTCCTGCATACGGTTGAACATCTTCTCGCGCAGCTTCTCGAGCGAGCCCTGCGTGACGATGGCCATGGCGCGGTTCCAGAAGAGCGAAGACAGGATGCCGATGCCGTAGATGCAGGCGAGGGTGGTCACGAGCTGTGCGATCTTGGGCTGTGCGGTCGTCCAATCGCCCGACTGCCACGATTCGCTAATAATCTGCAGGGCGCTCTGAAGGAAGGTCGCGCCGATGGAGTTGATGATGGCGCAGAGTACCACGCCGACGACGACGAGGGGCAAAAGCACGGGGTAGAAGCCAAAGAGCGTCTTGATGAGGCGCGACATGGTGCCATCCTTGCGGTTGAGCGCGCGCTCGGCGGTCGTTGCCTTACTCATGTGCCTCGCCTCCTTCCTGGGTCTGAGCTTGCGTTGCGGATGCCTCGGTGTCGGCCTCGACGGCCCCTTCGCCCTCGGCAGACATCTTGTTTTGCGAGGTAAAGGTCTCGCGGTAGATCTCGCTCGTCTTGAGCAACTCGTCATGGTTGCCGATCTGCGCGATACGGCCACCCTCCATGACGATGATGCGGTCTGCGTCCTGCACGGAGCTGATGCGCTGGGCGATGATGAGCTTGGTCGTGTTGGGCAGATAGCTTGCCAACCCTGCGCGAATCTTGGCGTCGGTCTTGGTGTCGACGGCGCTGGTGGAGTCGTCCAGGATTAAGATCTTGGGGCGACGCAGCAGGGCACGCGCAATGCACAGGCGCTGCTTCTGACCGCCGGAAACATTGGAGCCGCCCTGTTCGATCCAGGTGTCATAGCCCTTGGGGAAGCCATCGACAAACTCATCGGCGCAGGCCAGATGTGCCGCCTCGCGGACTTCCTCGTCGGTGGCGTTCGGGTCGCCCCAGCGCAGGTTCTCGGCAATGGTGCCGCTAAACAGCACGTTTTTCTGTAGCACCATGGCCACTTGGTGGCGCAGGGCGTCCAGGTCGTAGTCGCGCACATCCACGCCGCCCACGCGCACGGTGCCTTCGGTGGCGTCGTACAGACGGGCGATGAGGTTTACAAGCGTGGACTTGGCCGAGCCGGTACCGCCGATGATGCCGATGGTCTCGCCGCTCTTAATGTGCAGGTCGATATCGTCGAGCGCCTGGCGCTTCGCATGCGCGGAATACTTAAAGCTCACGTGGTCAAAGTCGATGGAGCCGTCGGCGACCTCGAGCACGGGCTCGGCGGGATTGGCGATCGTGGGCTCGGCGGCCAGCACCTCGGTAATGCGGTGCGCCGATTCGTCGGCCATGGTCACCATGACAAAGATCATCGATAGCTGCATCAGGCTCATGAGGATTTGGAAGCCATAGGTAAAGATCGAGGAGAGCTGGCCCACGTCGAACAGCGTGCCCTGGCTCGTGATGATGAGCTTGGAGCCCAGGTAGATGATGACGACAAACGCGCCGTTGACGCAGATGTTCATCATGGGGTTGTTAAAGGCAAGCAGCTTCTCGGCGCGGGTGAAGTCCATCTGGACGTCGCGTGCGGCGGTCGCGAACTTCTCCTTCTCAAAGTCTTCGCGCACGTAGCTCTTGACCACGCGCATGCCGGTGACGTTTTCCTCGACGGACTCGTTAAGGGCGTCGTACTTGTGGAACACGCGCGAGAAGATGGGACGCACCTTAAAGATGATAAAGAACAGCCCAAAGCCCAGCAGCGGAATGATGACCAGGTAGACCATGGCGACGCTGCCGCCCATGATAAATGCCATGGTAAAGGCGAAGATCAATACCAGCGGCGCGCGCACGGCGATACGGATGATCATCATAAAGGCCTGCTGCACGTTGTTGATATCGGTGGTCAGGCGCGTGACGAGCGAGGAGCTCGAGAACTCATCGATGTTGGCAAAGCTGAACGTCTGGATCTTGTAGAACAGGTCGTGACGCAGGTTCTTAGCGAAGCCGCAACTCGCATGGCTGCAGGTGACGCCGGCAGCGGCGCCAAAAGCAAGCGACGTCAGCGCGATGAGCACCAAAAAACCCGCGGTGGGAAGCATCTCGGCTACGGTGGCGCCGTCTTTGATGGCGTCGATCAGGTTGGCAGTGATAAATGGAATCAGCATCTCGCAGAGCACCTCGCCAAGCACGAGCAATGGCGTGGCAACAGTGACTTTCATATAGTCGCGGATGCTGCCCATGAGGGTTTTAATCATCCAGTTCCTCCCAGGTTACACGGATTTTCTCGAGCATTTCGGCGAGCTGCTCGCGCTCGTCGTGGGTGAGGGCACTAAAGGCCTGCTCTCTAAAGCGAATGCGGGCTGCCTGGTCGATGCGGGCGTTTTCCCGGCCGGTTTCGGTCAGGCGAATGGTGAGCTGCCGTCGATCCTTGGGGTTACGGCTGCGCTCGATGAGGCCGTTGAGCTCGAGCTTGGACAGGATCTCGGAAAGCGACCCCGGCTTGAGGTCAAAGTGCATGCCGAGTTCCTGCTGCGACATCTCGCCGCCGGGTTGCTTGGCCAGCAGGCAGATGATGGGCGCCTTGCCGGACACGCCTCCGCCATGAAAATGCATGTAATGGCCGCAAAAGCCCAGGCCATTGAGGATGCGCTTGGCAAGCTTGTCTTCTGAGCTAACCGCTTCGGGTGCATCCGCCGGTTGTGACGGGTCGCCGTCGGGCTCGTGCGAACAAAGGTTAAGAGGTTCATCGCACATGAATTAGTGTTGCTCCTTTCTTTAGTTAGGTAGTGGAATTGTTTTGTGCCTAACCAATCTAGGAGCATGAGAAATGAATGTCAAGGTACCAAACTAGTGGTTACGCGGTTTTACCAAACCGCGTAACGGCTCGACGCTGCAAACCCGCCAGAGCGGCAATCTGCCTTTCAACTTCGGTGGCATGACCTTATAGTTACGGCGTTTTACCAAACGCCGTAACCGGCCGACGCTGCAAACGCTCCTAAGCGGCAATCTGGCGTTCAATCGTCGGGCATGGCCACAAGGCCTATGCCCTCCTCTTTCACGCCACCTTGCTCGCCTAGGAGCGTTTTCGCTGTCCGTCCTCAACCTGTGATTCCGGCACGGTCCGCTTCGGTAGTCGTTGGGGACGTTCTTGTTTGACTAGTCATTTAAGAACGTCCCCAACGACTAACTTCCTTCCCGTAACCTTTCCGCAACAATTCGACCTCCACGGCACCAGCGTCCGCCTGCCGTGCTCCCTGCGCTACACTTAGTCGCACTATGGCGCCGTCGCGCCGCGCCCGACCCAAGGGGGGACACTCATGAAGAACACTCAGCTGCTGCTGATCAACGATATGTGCGGCTACGGCAAGGTCGCGCTTTCCGCCATGCTGCCGGTGCTGTCGCACATGGGTTACCGTATCCACAATCTGCCGACGGCACTTGTGTCCGATACGCTCAACTATCCCAAGTTCTACATCCACGACACCACGGAGTACGTGCGCCAAAGCCTCGCCATCTGGGAGGAGCTCGGCTTTGAGTTCGACGCCATTTCGACCGGCTTTATCGTGACCGAGGAAGAGACGCGCATCATTTCGGACTTCTGCCACCGTCGCGCGCAAAAGGGTACCAAGGTGTTCGTCGACCCCATCATGGGCGACAACGGCAAGCTCTATGCCGGCGTGCCCGAGTCCACGATCGGTCTCATGCGCAGCCTGCTCGAGTGCGCCGACTATGCGGTGCCAAACTACACCGAGGCCTGCCTGCTCACCGATACGCCCATTGCCGAGCAAATCACGCCCGATGAGGGCCGCGCTCTTGTGGATGCCGTGCGTGTCCTGGGCGCCAAGTCGGTGGTCATTACGAGCGCTGTGGTCGACGGTGCGAATGTCGTCATCGGTTACGACCATGTGGCGGGGGAGTACTTCACGATTCCCTTCGAGCTGATTCCGGTCTACTTTCCGGGCACGGGCGACACGTTCTCGGCGGTGCTTGTCGGCCGCGTTATGGCCGGTTGGAGCCTGCAGCGCGCGACGAGCGATGCCATGCGTGTGGTAGCGGAGCTCATCGAGCGCAATGCCGACCAGGAGGATAAGTCCGCCGGCCTTCCCATCGAGGCCTGCCTGGATGTGATTGACCATGAGTAACGCCGACGAGAGCAGCACCGAGGCGGCGGGCGAGAACAAGCCGCTCGGTGCCCCGCGCGGCAGGCGCCCACGTATTCGCATTAGCTGCGTGGACCAGCTGGGCACATGCCGCTGCCATCACGGGCACAAGCCGGGTGACGTCTTCGACTTCGACCGAGACCGCGGCAAGATGTGCGCCATGGCCTGCCATGTGGGCTTTCCCTATATCGATATTCTGCGCTATGGCGGAACCGTGCCTGGCAACGAGCCCGGTACGGCAAAGTTCTGCTGCCCCGAGGTCGATACGCTGAACGTCTGGCTTGCCGAGATCGTTGACGAGTAGTCGAGCGCAATGTGACAAAGGGACAGTCCCTTTGTCACATTCGCCGGTGGCGTTCCTTCTTTTTTGCCTATAATCTCAAATCTCTGCATTTCATCCGATTTTAGGTTCTAAAAATTCTGCGTTTCATCGATAATCAAGCGTATAAAACTTTGCATTTCATTTGATGACACTGAGGGGAGAGCCTATGCTGCGCAGGAAAATAGCGGCAGAGCTGGAGCGCTGGCTGAAGTCTGCCGAGCAAAAGGCCTTATTCATTACGGGTTCTCGTCAGATCGGCAAAAGCTATTCGATTCGCGCATTTGGCAAAGCCAACCATGCAACCTACATCGAGCTTAACCTCATGGAAAATCGCCAGGCAAAAGATGCTCTTCTCGAGGCGCGGGATGCCGATGATTTCATCAGCAGGGTGACGCTTCTTTCGGGAAAGTCGATTGCACCAGGCAAAACGCTCGTGTTTATCGATGAGGTCCAAGAGGCCCCCGACATCATGACGATGGCAAAGTTCCTTGTTGAGGACGGGAGGTGCCGCTGGGCGTTTTCGGGGTCAATGCTCGGGACTCAGTTCAAGGGCGTCAGGTCCTATCCCGTGGGGTATGTCCACGAGCTTAGGATGTTCCCGCTCGATTTTGAGGAGTTTTGCTGGGCAATCGGGGTGAGCGAGGGGGCTCGCCAAGCGATACGTGACGCGTGTATCAGCGAGAGGCCCATTCCTGATTACATTCATGACGCGATGATGGCAAACTTCAGGACCTATACCGTTGTCGGCGGAATGCCGGAGGTCGTGCAACGTTTCCTTGACACGCAGGGCGACCTTGCCTCTGTTCGTCAGCTGCAGTCAGAGCTCAACGAACAGTACCGGCGGGATATCTCCAAGTATGCAAGCGGGCGAGCCCTGCAGGTGCAGAGCATCTACGACCAGCTCCCTATTATGCTCGAGGGCGAAAACAAGCGCTTCGTGCTCAATTCCATTGACCCTAAGGCGCACTACGAGAAGTATCAGCGAGATTTTGCATGGCTTGTCGATGCCGGCGTTGCTCTCAAAGCCGATATCGTAACCGAGCCAAAATCGCCCCTGCTCAAGACGGCACGACCATCGCAGTTCAAGCTATATCAATCGGATACGGGCATGTTGATGGCGCGCTACCCCGTTGGAGTCGCCCAAGCGGCGTATCTTGATAGCAAGGAGCCCAATCTGGGCGGCATTTACGAAAACGTGGTGGCCCAACAGCTGGCTGCCCAAAATCGCCAGCTTTACTACTATCAGACAAAAAAGCGCGGTGAAGTGGACTTTGTGGTCGACGGACCGGATGGGACGGCTGTTCCGATCGAGGTTAAATCGGGCTCCTATTACCACGCGCACGCTGCGCTCGGTCATGTGCTTGATACGGCTGAATATGGCGTAAGGCTCGGGATTGTTTTCTCGAGAGGCAACGTTGAGCGCAACGGAGCGGTTCTCTATTTGCCGCTATATGCGACCTGGGCCCTTTCGGATGTTTTAGGCGACTCCTGCGCCGAGGGGATAAAGCTGGAGGTCAAGCCGGTCTAGGGCCAGTCCCGGATGTGACAAAGGGACAGTCCCTTTGTCACATTCATGAGTGTGGATTTTCTCCCACCGAGATAACGAGCGTGGATTTTCTCCCGTTTAGAGCGCACTCGAACGCTCAAAGTGGGAGAAAATCCACGCTCGTTTTATGCCGATGGCGTGGCCCGTGTGCCCGCGCCGCCCGAGCGCCTACAGCTGCTCGAGCATGGCGGTGCAACCGGCGAGCACGTCGCGGTAGGTGGTATCGAAGTTACCGGTGTACCAGGGATCGGCCACGTCGCCGGGGCGATCGGTCCAATCGAGCAGGCGCGAGATCTTGCCATCGGGGTTCTTCCCAAAAATTCGGTACAGGCCTCGGGCGTTCTCGTCGTCCATATAGACAATGTGGTCCCAGTCGCCATACTCCGCGCGACGCACCTGACGTGCACGGTGCGCAACGACGGGAATCCCGACCTCGCGCAGCTTGGCAACGGTACCGTGGTGTGGCGGGTTGCCGATCTCCTCGGTCGAGGTCGCAGCGGAGTCAATGACAAACTCGCCCGCGCGCCCGGCGCGCCGCACCAGCTCGGTAAACACCGACTCAGCCATCGTCGAGCGGCAGATGTTCCCATGGCAGATAAACAGTACGCATTGCATATGCGGTTTCCTTTCTAGGCGGTCGCGCAGGGCTTACAGACTGCTCTTGAGGCAGTTTGCTCCAATAAAGCCCGCTGCGTAGTTTACCTGCGATAATAACAAGATAAGACCTTTATCCCCAACACTTCTACTGCATTCAACGAGTTGAATGGTTCTAAAAATTAGTTTCCAATATAGGGAAGGAAATCCACTTTATTAAGGCCAGAAATCAGGCAAAAGTAAAAGCAAAAGTAGTAAAAACGTAGTACGGCTCAAATTTTTACTACTAATGTCTACCTGCGGTTTTGTTCAATAGCAAGCATCTCGTCTTGAATATCTTCAAGCCCAAGATGGGTGTAAACGTTGTAGGTGGTGTTGATATCTGAGTGCCCCATAATGTATCTGAGCTTTGCTGGACTCATGCCAGCGCGTGCCATTCGACTACAGAAAGTGTGCCTGAGCTGGTGCGGAGTTATATGAGGCAGTTCTTCCTTATAGATGCGGTTGTGCTTAATGATGGCGCGTTTGAGTCTATGCTCCCAATGCAGGGCAACGCATGGCATTTCATTTTTGTCTAGGCAGATAAAGCCTCTAACCCCATCAATAACAGGCTCTTCTTTTGGCTGTGCCCTCTGTTCGATGAGGCTGCGGAAGGCCTTTTCGACAGAAGCGGTCATAGGGATATACCTCATACCAGATTTTGTTTTGGGCTCTTCAATGTAATACTGCATATCTCTCGCGCGATGAAGCTGCTTTTGAACACGTATACAGTGACTATCGAAGTCAATGTCATTAAAGGTCAGGCCGCAGTATTCAGAAATTCTGAGTCCAGTGTTCAACAAGATAAAGTAAGTTTCAAAGTAGCGCGAGAAGTGATGATCCGAGCGCATGAATTCAAGGAATAGCCGTTCTTGTCTAACGCTTAACGATTCTCTGGATACCGTATCGTTGACTAGAACATTGATAAGTTCGAAGTTAAAAGGGTTGTGTCTTATAATTCCGCATTCTTCGGCCAGTTGGAAAGCTGGTCTGAGTACGCCTCGGATGCTACAGACGCTGCTATATCCCTTTCCAACATCTTGCTGAAGGTGGATGAGCCATTTCTTTGCATCCAACACCGTAATGTTTGATATTTGGGCCTTGCTGAAGCTGTCTGTTTTCAGGTAATTGGTGACGGTTTTATAGGCGCTAACAGTTGTCTTTCGTACCGCAGCCTTGGTCGCAAGGTAGTTCTCAACCAGAGTTATGACGTTCATGTTCTCAGGTGCAATGTGGTCGAAGAGGTCTTTTTGAATCTGCTGTTCTTTCTGCCTTAAGCAGAGGTCTCTCTTTTTGCCGCGTGGCGTTTGGTCGTGAATTGTCAAAGTCCACGAATAGACAAAGCAGGTTTTTCCCATCCAATTGGTGTATTTGAACGAGTAACGACCGTCTGGGCGCTGGCCTTCTCCGCGATGGAGAACCCGACCCTTGTTATCTTTCCTATTCGACATAGCTTGGATCTCCTTCCAGAGACTCAAGCACGACAACATGATTGTAGCTATGGGGTTGTCTATGCCATGGTGAAAGGGTTCGTTTATTGGGCTAAATCGAAGGAAATGAGGCCTATTTGCCCCGTTGGGGATGGGGTTGGAGTAAGCGTTCATCGGTGCAATTCCAAGCCCGAATCTCGCTCTCAGCGTGCATATTTGCTATAGATTGAGCGAGCATCAATTGAAATCGCAATTTGACCCGCCGCAAAGTAAAAATACTGTAGCGGGTCAAACCATTTGGCTACCTATCGATTAACGAGTAGATTCTGTTCAAATTTGCCACAAGTGATGCAGACCTTGCTTCGCCGTCGATATCAAATAACGTGAGGGTCGACTCCGATATGCTTTGATAGATGGTGAGGGCGAAATCGGGAATTGCCCAATTAAGCTCATCACTCATGACGAGAGCGAGGATTGCGAAGGCGGGGAGCATCTCGCTGTCTACGCCTGATGGGAACAATCCAGCAATTGTGATTACATCGTCCGGTTCGAGGTCATCTTGCCCAGTTAGCCTCTGGAGATAGAAGAGTTCATCAGCAGACACGTTGTCCTCCTCACGAAGGAGAAAATCGACGCAAGCGATGATTTCAGTCAGCAGCTCATTTGCAAGAGTGGGGCGAGTTAGTACAGCCTTGTACTTAGCATCGACCAAAGCTGCACTTCCTTCCATCTTGTCTTTTTCCTCCAGCTGGCCTACCGCCTGAAACAGGAAATCGTGGAGGCTTTCAATTAGCTCATTCCTTTTTCCGACGGGCGCATTGCGGAACACGGCTTCCTTGTTGCCATCTTCCCTTGAATGCTCAAAGATGGGGTTGAGCTTATACTGGAGCAGGAGAGCGTCTAGCTTTTTGCCGTCGATTAACTCAAGTTGTTTACCGGCAGCGAATGCTTCAGCCTGCTTTGTGAAGGATCCGCTTGTTATGAGGATGCCCTTGTTTGCGCGCTCAGAATTAACGACACCGTATAAATCGCGAATGATGGGTTCGCCAACAGAGCCTGTGTAACGTTTGCACTGGATAATATACTTACCAGACAGTAATGGCTGTTTGTTAAAGGCGACAATATCGATTCCGCCGTCCCCACTTGCCTTCGTGATTTCAGTTTGAAAACCCATGGCAATTAGCAGTTTTTCGGTTAGTGCCTCGAATTCGGCTCCACTTAGTGACTGAATGTCGCGAACTTCCTTTTGGGTTCTGCTGGCTGGGCTACTGATGGGGAGGAATTTACCCAGGCTGACGGGCAGGCTCATCAATTCTAGAGTATTAATGGCAGGTGCTATATACAGAGAATTGCGATAGGGAAAATTGCCGGACTCCATGAAGCGGGAATAGAAGGGAGAGCCGGGTGTTACTTGCGTTTTGGAATAAGCGAAGCCGAATTTAACGTTAGAGTCAAGCAGGAATGTTCCCCAAGAGTAATCTACGATTCGTCCGTCTCCGACTTCGAAATTGTTAAGTTCTTCGTTAAGCTCGATGTCTGAAAGATTGTCAAACGTAAAAGGTATGGGGTAATCAAATTTGACGGATGATATTGCCTGAATAAACAGAGGAAATGTTGCTGCTGAAAAAAAGCTGAAGACGGAGAAATCTAATGGGGTTAGCCAGAATTCCGCACGAGTGGGTTCTTTTTTACCGTTGATGCATTCTGCCGCGTCGCAACGCATTACAAGGGTATTGTTTGCCTTTGAATAGACAAATTCCGCACTCAGAAATCCGCTGGAAATCAGCTTGTCTTTCATATCCAAGAAGATATTTGAGTACTCAGTCTCAGATGGAATGGGGAAGTATCCCTCTGAAGGCGACAACAATAGTGTTTGATTTTGAATCAGATTTGATTTAGCGATTTCATCGTCAAGCCATGGCTTCCATTCGTTTTCGCATTTGTTCGCCTTTTCTCGGAGGGCTAAAAGCTCCGTTTCGACATCATCGCTTAAACGGAAAGCTATGCCCCTGTCAGCACATTTGTGCTCACAGTCCTTTAGCGTTTTGGTTACAAAACGGAGTTGGGAAACGGGGTGGTTGCGCAATCTATAATCAAGGATGTCTGCAAGAACGTCTGTGTTACAGCGAAACACTAGCGCTTGCTCTTCAGGCAGTGTTTCAGACTTAGCATATCTTTGTTCTTTAAAAGCTTTTCGGTTGGCGGCAAGCTTGCTGAGGTGCTGATACTTGGCATAAAGATTTGCGTAAGGATTGTAGGGTATGCCAGCTGACGAGCAAATTTGTCTTGCATTATCGATTAAGCCTTCGACTTCCGCTTGATCGGCTTCAAACGAAAAATAGGGGTCTTCCGTATCGACAACATCCCTAAGTCGTTTATTGGCGATTTGGATAGCGTTTTGTGCACGCGATTGCTGCAATACGTTCAATCCGATCTCCTTCCAAAGGTATTCCGACAACCGTGGAAGGGGAGAAGCGCATCATTGCAATTAAGCGATGTGGAAGACGCCCACCACAGTTACCACACCGCAAGGCTTCACATGCGTATGCGAACGGGCCTTGAAAGGCGGGTGCCCTCCAATTCGCCTGTTTGCATACGCAAAGTAGCAGCTATGCCATTGTGAAGCTCCATCCAAATTATGGATACTGCGGTGTGGTAGATGAGATTGTATCAAGGACATGGGCTTTCATTTTGAGTAAAAGGGCGAACGGTGCCGCTTCCTGCTGGCATTTCTCAGGGCGCGAAGATTCAAGGCGTTTAGGCAGCTAGCGGTCTTCTCGATAGCATTGGCGATTATGCCTTGGTAATACGCTATTTACGGTGAAGGTAGACGGTCGGAGGAATTTATTCTTCCTGTCATGTTGATATCAACTACATAGATGGGGTCTGCCAAGTAGAAGTTGAGGCCAAAGTGTAAAACACCCCGTATGCTACAAAACAGACTGGGGGCAGGGGCT
>CAVEDI010000057.1:0-3782 GCA_963614405.1 Oscillospiraceae bacterium
GACGACGCCGCTTTCGACCTGGTGTGACCGTTGGTTCGGCTTTTCGGATGCCGAGGTCCAGGCTCTGTTGAATCATGCTGGGCGCGAGGAATACCTTGATGATGCGCGTGAATGGCTCGAGGGGTATCGGTTTGGCAGGGCCTATTGCTCGAGTCCAGAGCGTGTGATCGGTTTTCTGGACCGAGGCTGCACGGCGCCTGTGCGTGCCGATCTGTATGGATATGCCGATTGCCTGAGTAGGGTAGTTGCCGGGTGGAATCTCGACCGCCTTTCGGTCTTCTTTGATTTGCTCGAGGCCCATGGGTGCGCTGAGGTCCCGCTTTGTTTGGGCACTGCAGAGCCAGATGTCTCGCCTGACGATGGCATGTGGACAGCGCTATATCTGTCCGGTTTTCTTACGACGGATATGACTGAGGAGCCAGAGCATGGCGATCGCCTCCGTGCTTTGCGATTGCCCAATAACGAGCTTCGACAGGCCTTGCGTCTAGTGATTGTTGAGTGGTTTGAGTGCGCTGCCGAAGACATTCGAGACGTCGATGCGTTTCGCGACGGGCTGTGCCGTGGGGATGAGGATGCGGTGAGGCGGGCGCTAAGCCGCATCCTGGGTGATGCGGGAATCGGTGAGACCGACCTAGATACGCCGCTGCCATATCATCTGCTCTTGCAGGGGCTCTGCTTTGGCTTGCCGGGCTATGCCAATCCTGCCTCGAGGCGAAAGTGTGGCGCGGGTCGCTGGGACATCCAGGTTTTCCCTACGGGTGCTGTGTTCGACGTAGCAGACACGATTGGCATGCTGGACGAGCGCCCGCTGATAACGATTAACTTGATGTATGACCCCGATGTGGATGCGTTGGGCCTGGAATTGCTGGCCGTGCAGTCGCTACTCGACATAGAGCGCGGCGGCATCGACGAAATCCGTGTACCGCGCCCCGGCGTGGGTCGCATGCGCTGGGGGTTCGGTTTTGATGGGCAGCATGTGGCTACGGTGTGCCAGCTGCTTTAAGCGCCGAGGTGTTTCCGGCTTCCGTTACTCCGCGTCCTTCAGGGGCGGCATGGGCTTCCAGTTGGGATCCTTGACGATCTTGCGGGCGTCCTTCATGCCACGGCGCAGCGCCGGAATACCGGTCTTAAAGCACTTGTCAACGGCGGCCAGGCGAATGAACTCCTTGCAGAAGGTCGCGGCGTTGCCCAGACGGAACAGCATGGGGTGATAGTCGCCATAGATCTGCATGTAGCGGGCCAGATAACCGCGGTTGCGCATGATGTAGTAGCGGTTGGTGTCGCTCGTGGAGTTGAGTTGGCGCTTACCGGCGATGTCCCAGTTAGAGACAGCGCGGGCACGCTTGAGCACCACGTCGGCAACAACGGCGGCGGGGAAGTGTTGGCTGGCTACGTAGCCGTAGCAGGCATCGTCGCCGTAGATAAAGAAGCGCGCATCGGGCAGGCCGATCTTGTCGACTACGCAGCGCGAGAACATGCCGCCCTCAAAGCACAGCTGGTTCATGGCGCGGTAGCCCTCGGGTCCCAGGTCCCACTTGGCGACAGGGTTGGGAATGCCGAGCGAAAGGATAAGCTGGTACTGCCAAAAGAAGGCGCCGCCGTCAAAGTCCAGGCGCGAACCCTGGATGACATCGTAGCGGTCGGTCCACTTGGCAAGACGCTCGATGCCTTCGGGGATGACGAGCACGTCGTCGTCCATCACCCAGAACCACTGGGCGCCCAGGTCGTAGGCACACTTGGTGCCGGCGGAGAAGCCGCCCGCGCCGCCACCGTTTTCAAGCTGCGGCGCGTAGATGACGCGGTCGGTGCCGCCCTGTGCATCGGGCTGATCGGTGTCGATGCCCCACAGGGCGGCGAGGCGCTCGTTGAATGCGGCGCACATGGCCTCGGTCTCGCGCGAATTCTCGTTATCGACAATCACGATGCGCCAAGGCGTTGCCGTGAGCTCAGTCATGGAGTCGAACAAGTTGGCCAGGAGTTCCTGGCGTTTGTACGTAACGACGACGATGGCGAGCTTATCGATGGGAGCGGGAAGGGTTGAAGGCATGGGGCAATATATCCTTTCACGCGCGGCGCGTATGCGCTGCACGGAAGCTATCGAATACGTCCTTGGGACTGTCCTATTGTAAAGGCTTACCGCGCCTTGACGGCAAGCTTTGAATAAAACGCAGGAACCTGCCATGGGCCCGCCGCATGACGTGGGGCTGCTTTGCCCGCAAGAGGCTCCATAGATTATATAAACGCCCGCTGGCGCGCTGACCCTTTGATACCATGAAACGACAGGTATTTCCTAAGGAGCACATTTGTCTACTAACGTCTCTGGCAGCCCTGTTCTGTCGCTGCTTATTCCCATTTACAATGTTCAGCGCTACCTGCGCGAGTGTCTCGATTCCGCCCTGGCGCAGACGCTCAAGGATATTGAGATCATCTGCATTAACGACGGGTCGACCGACAACTCGCCCGCGATTATCCGCGAGTATATGGATCGCGATGGGCGTGTAAAGATGATCGACAAGGCCAACAGCGGCTACGGCGACTCGATGAACCACGGCCTGGAGATGGCGCGTGGCAAGTACGTTGGCATCTTGGAGTCCGATGACTTTATGGCGCCCGACGCACTCGAAAAGCTTGTCTCGGCCGCCGATAGCAATAATGCCGACTTTGCGAAGGCGAACTTTGATTTCTACTGGTCTAAGCCCGAGGAGCGCCGTTCGCTGCACGAGATGTTTAAGGCCAAGGACTGCGGCAAGCCGGTGCACCCGAGCGACACGACGCAGTTCTTTAAGCAGAAACCGTCGATTTGGTCGGCCGTGTACCGTCGCGATTTTCTTGAGCGCAACGGCATCAAGTTCTTGCCGACTCCGGGGGCATCCTTTCAGGACACGTCATTCGCCTTTAAGGTGATCGCGTGCGCCGATAAGGCTATTTACCTGCATGATGCCGTGTTGTCGTATCGCCAGGACAACGAGAATTCCTCGGTCAATTCTTCGGCTAAGGTCTTTTGCGTCAATACCGAGTATGCCGAGATTGAGCGTTGGATTCGAGAGGATTATGCCCGCGACCACGCAAGTGATGACGTCGCGCGCATGCTCAAGTTCAATCAGCTCATTAAGTACGATTCGTACATGTGGAACTACGTGCGCCTGGCGCCTAAGTTCTATAAGGAGTTCCTGGTTCAGATGGCCAAGGAGTTCCAAACGGCCTTGGACGCCGGGGACTTTTCGCTTGATGACCTCAAGCCGTGGAAGCGCGCAAATCTCGCTGCCATCCTCAAAGATCCTGAGGGCTGGGTTGACGAGCATCCGAGTTTTGCGACGGATGATGCCTTGGGGCGTGCTAAGTATTACGCCTCGGTTGGAGGCCCAGGCGTGGTCGCCGCCTTCCTCATCGAATCGCTGAGGGGGTAGGTCGGCATGGGAGAGGCCTCGTGTCCTAAAGCTACCATTGTCGTCCCCGTTTACAACTCTGCGCGCTCCATTCAGCGATGCCTCGATTCGCTGTTGGCCCAGTCCGAGCGCTCGATTCAGGTTGTCTGCGTTAACGACGGTTCGACCGATGATTCGTTGAACGCGTTGCGCCAGATCGCGCAGGCCGACGATCGCGTACTGGTGATTGACCAGGAAAACGCGGGCGTCTCATGCGCTCGAAATGCCGGTATCGATGCCGCCGAGGGCGAGACCGTCTTTTTTGTGGACGCCGACGATTACATCGATGCCCAGACGATCGAGCGCGTGCTGCATGCCATGGAGTCTGCAGATGCCGAGGCCGCCGTCTTTGGCGGC
>CAVEDI010000058.1:0-18981 GCA_963614405.1 Oscillospiraceae bacterium
TAACCGTGCAACGGAAAAGAGCCGCCCTTTCGGACGGCTCAAACTGTAATGGGGCGGCGGCAGGACTCGAGAGCGAAAAGAAGTATCGGGTTTGGCGTGCCCGCTTCTGCCCGTCCCGCGCGTGGGCGATACTCGGCTTATCGAACCGCGATGCAAAGGAGATGCTCATCCCACGAGCACTACCGAGAAGGGCTTGCGATTCGAGTCCCCACCTTAGCATTTGAACCATTTGGCACTATAATTACCGTAGGCATGCGCACAACGTTGCGCTTAATCAAGAGGAGAAAACGTATGGGTCTGTTTGATATGTTCAAGAAGAAGGCTGAGCCCGCGGCTGCCGCTGCTCCGGCCTCCATCTCTGCTTCTGCCGGCGCCGACGTGCTGTGCTCGCCCGTCAAGGGCAAGGTCATCAAGATGGCCGACGTGCCCGATCCCGTCTTTGGTGGCGAGGTTCTGGGCAAGGGCTGTGCCGTGTGGCCCGAGGACGATCTGGTCTACGCTCCCTGCGACGGTAAGGTGACCGTCACCATGGGTCACGCCGTGGGTCTGCAGTCCGATAGCGGCATCGAGGTTCTGGTGCACGTTGGCGTCGATACCGTCAACATGAACGGCGATGGCTTCGAGGGCTTCGTCAAGGCCGACGACGTTGTGAAGGCCGGCCAGCCCATACTCAAGATCGACCGCGCCAAGATCGCCGCTGCCGGTTACAAGGACTGCGTCGTGGTGGCCGTGTCCAACACCGCCGAGTTTGCCGACGTCGAGCTCACCGTTGAGGCAGAGTCCGCCGTCGCCGCCGGTGACGCCATCGTTAAGGTCGTTCGCAAGTAAACTGCGGCGTTCAAAGGATGTGCAAGGGTGGTCGGGTTTTCCGGCCACCTTTTTTATTGCACCGTGGGGAAGCGTTTTATTGCGCGTTGGGCGGGCTTGCAAACCGTTCGGACGCTAAAACGAACCGACCGCGCCTTCGCGTTGCCGAGGGTGTTCATAAGTGGATAGTATGGGCTTACTTATTACAACGTGTGCCGCGTCCGGGAAGCGCGGTGCCGCTCATTGGGAGGAACAACATGAAAAAGAAGCTGCTGCTTGCGCCCCTCATGGCCGTCTTGGTTGCATGCGTGGTCGTGCTTTCCGGCTGTGGAGGTCCTTCGGTTGAGGAGCTCATCACCGAGGATCTTACGACGCAGTTTGACGAGGTCAAGAACGGTGGCGACGACTTCCTTTCTGGTCTGGAGGAAGCTTCGGGCGACGAGTTCGAGCAGCTGGGTATCGATCCCAAGGAGTATGCCAAGACCTATCTCGAGGGCTTTGACTACAAGATCGGCGACGTGACGGTCGACGAGGACAAGGGTGTCGCGACCGCCGAGGTCTCTATCACCTGCAAGTCTATGAACAAGATCGTCGAGGACTTCTCCACCCAGTATCAGGAGAAGGTCGCCGCGCTTGACACGGTTCCTTCCGATGACGAGCTGTACAAGATGGCCGGTCAGGTTATGGTCGATGTGACCAAGGCCACCGAGCCCAGGAAGACCACGGTTATCTTCAAGTACACCTGCAACGACGACGGCGAGTGGTCTGCCGACGACTCCGTCAACTCCGAGATGATGGATGCAATGCTGAGCTAGTTCGTTGCGGCGTTTTACCAAACGCCGCAACTGCTCGACGTTGCGCGGGCACCAGAGCGACAACTTGTCATTCAAAGAGGACGGTATGACCAGAAGGTCTATGCCGTCCTCTTTTCATGCCAATTTGTTCGCTCTGGTGTCCGCTCGCTGTCCGTCCTCTACCTGCGGCGTTGCCATTGTTGGGGTAGTCGTTGGGGCGTTCTTGTCTGACTAGTCGTTTAAGAACGTCCCCAACGACTACTTTCCGCGCAACAGCATTGTCGCAGCTGCGTTAAGCAGTGTCGCTCGTTACTCGCCCAGGATTAGCGCTGCGAGCTCGCCCTGGGTGTCCACCACGTAGTCGGCGCCGGCGGCTTCCAGCTCTGCGCGGCCGCGGAAACCCCAGCTGACGCCCGCACTCTTAAGGCCGGCGTTGTGGCCGGTCAGGATATCGACATTGGAATCGCCTACGTAGAGCGTGGTCGCCGGGTCGGCGCCTAGCTCTTCCATCACATGCAGCGTGACGGGTGCTTCGGGCTTGGGCGGAAACGCATCGACACGGCCCTGCACCAGCGCAAAGCGCTCGGAACCAAAATACTTTTCGATAAGCGGAGCCGCCGAGACGTGGTCCTTGTTAGTGAGCACGGCAAGCTGAACGCCCGCGGCGCGCAAGCGGTCGAGCATCTCGATCGTGCCGGCATAGGGAGCGGTGTGGTCTTCCTTGTGCTCGCCGTAGTAAGCCCTAAACTCGGCAAGTGTCTGCTCAAACATGCGGCCGTCGCCTGCGTACTCGGCGGGCATAAAGCGCTCAACCAGCTTGAGCATGCCGTTTCCCACCTTGTAGCGGTACTCGTCAACGGCAAACGTGGGCCAGCCGTGCGCCTCGCAGGTATGGTTGCCGGCGGCCGCCAGGTCCTCGAGCGTGTTGAGAATGGTGCCGTCCAGGTCAAAGATCACATGGGAAAAAGCTGCTGCCATGGGTGTTCCTGCCGCTTGAGTTGTAAAACGCACCCCATGATACTGGGCATGCGTGCCGGGCATGTTTGGAATCTGAATATCTTTAATAGCCCTGAGCCTTTGTCGTTAGCAAATTCTCGGCAGCTGCTCTCCTACGAGCATGTCGAGGATGCGGGTCGAGCCCCAGCCGGTACGTACGCGCACGGCGGGTCGAGCGTCCGATCCAAGTGGCAGCACGCGGCCGATAATCGCGGCGTTCTCGCCGTAGCGGGCGGCGTGCATGGCGGCCAGCGCCGCATCGGCTTGTTCGGCCGGCACGACGGCAACCATCTTGCCCTCGTTTGCCACCTGCAGCACATCGTAGCCGAGCATCTCGCAGGCGGCCTGCACGTCGGGACGCACGGGCACGGCATCCTCGTCGACCTCCATGGCAACGCCGCTGGCCTGTGCAAACTCGTTGAGTGTGGACGCCAGGCCACCGCGCGTGGGGTCGCGGAAGCAACGTGTGTCGGGTGCTGCGGAAAGCACATCGGCAATCAGGTGGTTGAGCGGCGCGGCGTCGCTTTCGATGGTGCTCGAAAACGCCAGACCCTCGCGCTGACTCATGATGGCGATGCCGTGGTCACCCAGTGTGCCCGACACCAGGATGACGTCGCCGGGCCGGCAGTTTGCGCCGCTGAGCGCCACGCCCGCGGGTACCTCGCCCACGCCGGCGGTATTGATATAGACGCCGTCGGCCCCGCCGCGCTCGACCACCTTAGTGTCGCCCGTGATTATGGACACGCCCGCTTCGTGCGCCGTTTCGGCCATCGTCTGCACAATCTGGTGGAGCTTATCCATGGGATAGCCCTCTTCGAGGATAAAGCCGCACGATAGGTAGCGCACGTTGGCGCCCGAGGTCGCGACGTCGTTGACGGTTCCGCACACGGCGAGGCGGCCGATGTTGCCACCGGGGAAGAACTGCGGCGAGACTACAAAGCTGTCGGTCGACATGGCGATGCGCCCGCTCGCGGGCAGCGCGGCGACGCCGGCGTCGTTGCCTTCGAGCAGCTCGGGCGACCCAAAGGCATCCAAAAAGACCTCATCGATGATGCGCTTCATCATCTGTCCGCCGGAGCCGTGGCCCAGCAGGACGGTGCTATCGGTAACGCTATGGGACATATCGAAAACTCCAATCGTGGGTGGAATTATATGGGTGAGGCGCAGCGTCGACTGGTCCGCCGTTCGTTAGAACGGCGGAACCTATTAGCCTCGGTAGCGGAAATATGCTGCGCAGCTGCCCTCGGAGCTCACCATGCAGGGGCCGACGGGATGCTCGGGCGTACAAGCGTGGCCGAACAGGGGGCAGTCGCTCGGCGTAATGGCCCCGCGCAGCACGTCGCCGCAGCGGCACCCGCGTGGCTCGACCGTCGGCTCGATGGACACGTCAAAGCGCATGCTGGCATCAAAGTGCGAAAACTCGGGACGAATGGCGAGTCCCGAAGCCGCAATCGATCCCAGCCCGCGCCACGTGGTATCGCACGGCTCAAATACCTGCTCGACCAGCTGGCGCGCCACAGGATTGCCGTCGGCATTGACGCCGCGACGGTAGGCGTTGTCGATCGCGGGTTGCCCCTCAACAACCATCTGGACCAGCATGCAGATACCCTGCAAGATGTCGACCGGCTCAAATCCCGTTACCACGCCTGGAGTCTTAAACTCGTCGACCAAAAAGCCAAAGGGGGCCAAGCCCGTGATGGTGGCGACGTGGCCCGGCAGGATAAAGCCGTCGATGGCGGTCTCGGGGTCGTTGGCGATGGCGCGCAACGCCGGCGGCGTGGTCTTGTGGGCGCAATAGACCGAGAAGTTCAAAAGCCCGCGCGCCTCGGCCTCCAAGATGGCGGCGGCGATGGTGGGCGTCGTAGTCTCAAAGCCCACGCCCATAAAAATGACCGGGCGATCAGGGTTTTGCTCGGCAATGTCGAGCGCGTCGAGCGGGGAATAGACGATGCGGATATCGCGCCCCGCCGCCTTTTGCGCAGCGAGTGAGGTGGATGATCCGGGCACGCGCATCATGTCGCCAAAGGTGGTGATGATGGCGCCGTCTATGTTGGCGAGCGCGATTGCGTGGTCGATGTCGCGGTTGGCGGTGACGCAGACGGGGCAGCCCGGGCCGCTCAGCAGCTTGAGCCCGGCCGGCATAATGGAGCGAAAGCCATAGCGCCCGATGCTCACGGTATGCGTGCCGCAGACTTCCATAAGGTTGATGGTGCGGTCGCCGACAAGCTCATGAATGCGCTCGATGAGCTCGCGAGCCAGCTTGGGATCGCGGAATGCCGAGAAATCGATACCGGAGCGCGCCGGCTGCTCGGGCGCCACTAGTAAGCCTCCGCCGGGTTGGTGGTCAGCTGGTCTTCTTCGACCAGCTCGGACATGGCATTAACAAGCTCGAGCGTTTCCTGTGCTTCCTGCTCGTCGACAATCTGGATGCCAAAGCCGGCGTGTACGAGAATATAGTCGCCAACCTGCGCCGTCGGCACGAGTCGCAGCGACACGGGGCGCTCGATGCCCATCATGTCGACGGTGGCCTTGAGGTCGTCGTCGCGTTTGACTACTTTACCGGGAACGGCAAGGCACATATTGTTCCCCTTTTATACGCTTTGCGCTGGACGGGCGCTCAATAATCCATCAGTTGATGGTAGCGCTCGCGGGCGCTGCGGGCAAACGCGCTACACCTGTGAGACGGCGGCTTGCGGGCTGGCCGAACAGCCTACTGCGATGCAATCTGCGCAAGACGAGCGCTTGCGACTGCCGCCTGACCGTAGGCGATGCAGCCGTCGTTAACGGGCACGGTTTGGGGAATCAAGACAGTGAGACCCATGCTTTTGAGCTCGCGGGTGAGGAGCTGGAGCAAAAGTCGGTTCATGAACACGCCGCCCGAGAGCGCGACGGTGTCGATGCCCTCGTGCACGCAGATATCGCTGGCGATGCGCGCCGAGGAGCGCGCGACGGCGACATGGAAGTCGAGTGCGAGCCTGTTAGCGGGCGTTCCGGCTTCAATTCCTCCCAAAAGTGCCTCAAAGAGTGCTTTCTGGTCCAGAACATAGGGGCCGTCCAGCCACGATGGGCTAGATGCGAAATAGCCGGCGTTGTCGTCGGGAAAATGGGCGATTTCGTTGTCGAGCGCGCGCCAGGCGGCGGCTTCGAGTTCTATGGCGGGTTCGCCCTCGTAGGTCGCCTTGTCGCAGATGCCCAGAATCGCCGCCGCGGCATCAAAGAGACGCCCCATGCTGCTGGTACGCGGGCTGTTGATGCCGCGCTCGATCATGGTGGCTGTCACGCTGCGCGTTTGTTCGTCGAGGCCGTCCAAAAGCCGAGCGGCACCTGGGTGCTCGAGCAGGCCGAGCTCACTGAGCAGGGCAAAGGCGTTGCGGCGGGCGTCGCGCACGGAGGCCGCCCCACCGGGGAGCGCCCAGGTGCGCAAATGCGCGGTGCGCTCAAAGCCGCCAAGGCTGGCAACAAGAAACTCGCCGCCCCAAATGGTCCCATCGGTGCCGGCGCCGGTGCCGTCAAAGGCGATGCCAAGGACGCGCGCGTCGGTTGTAAGCTGGCCCGCGGCGATGGCCTCGGCCATTACGCTCGCGATATGCGCATGATGGTGCTGCACCTCGACGAGCGGCAGATTGCATTTTCGCGTCTGCTCGCGCGCCCACTGGCCCGATAGATAGCTGGGGTGTAAATCGCAGGCCAAGGCGGCGGGCGCCAAGTCAAAGAGATCTTCCAAGCGCGTGCGCGCGGCGTTCCAGGCATCGAAGGTCCCGCCGTTTTCAACATCGCCGATATGCTGCGACACAAAACAGGGCGCCTCGCCGTTCGTCCCTTCACGTGTGAGCGCAATCGTGGCCTTTTGTTGTGGCCCGCAGGCGAGCACGCAGGACGGAGCGCCGTCGAGCGCCGGCAACGGCAGCGGCTGGGGTGCATATCCCCGAGCGCGGCGCACGGGCATAACGGCGCCGTCGACCACGCGCACCACGGAATCGTCATAGCGTGAGAGGATCGCGCGGTCGTTACCGAGCAACGCGTCGGCGATGCCGGCGGCAACGAGGTGTTCCCAGGCAAGGTCGTCGTCGGTCTCGATGGGTTCTTCGCTCAGGTTTCCGCTGGTCATGACGAGCGCGTGCATACCGCAGACTTCTGCCGCGGCAAGCAACAGATGTTGAAGCGGCGTATAGGGGAGCATGACGCCGAGCTCGGGCAGGTCGTGCGCGACAGATGGCGCGAGGGCGAGGATGTCGGGGGAACCGTCGTTGTCCTCGCTAACAGTGCGCCGGCGCAGCAGCACGATGGGGCGGATACTGCCAGCGAGCAGATCGCGTTCAGCATCATCGATATGACACAGGCGCTCGGTATCAGCAAGACTACGTACCATGACGGCAAGTGGTTTGTTGCTGCGGCGTTTGCGACGGCGCAACTCGGCCACCGCCTGCTCGTTGGCAGCGTCACAGGCTAGATGGAATCCGCCCAGGCCCTTGATGGCGACGATGCCACCGCTGGCCAGCAGTTCAACGCAGCGCTCGATGATAGCGTCGCTGGCCTCGCGTGTGGTGCCGACGGCCGGTGTCGCGGACGAATTCCCGCACGCATTGCCGCTTACAGCCTCGCGCCACGTAATATGCGGCCCGCAATCAAAGCAGGCATCGGGCTGCGCGTGAAAACGCCGGTCGAGTGGGTCGACATACTCCGCAGCGCACTTGGGACACATGGGAAAACAATCCATCGACGTGGCCGCTCGGTCATAAGGCAGCGATCGGATGATGGTAAAGCGTGGGCCGCAGTTAGTGCAGTTGATAAAGGGGTAGTGATAGCGTCGGTCGGCGGGATCGAACAACTCGCGCAGGCAATCGTCACAGGTGGCGATATCGGGCGAGACGAGCGTCGTGTGCGCGGTCTGGTCCTGCGACGCCACAATGTGAAAGCCCTGCTCATCGGCAGCGCTCCAGCCGCCAGGCTCCAAATCCGCAATATCGACTCGCTCAACGCGAGCTGCCGCAGGCGCATGCTCAGAAAGCGCGGCAACAAAAGCATCGAGCGCATCGGCCAAAGCGTGCGCCTCGATATGCACGCCGTCGCCCGCATTGAGCACCCATCCACAAATGCCATGTGCCATGGCCTCGCGATACACAAACGGTCGCATGCCAACGCCCTGCACAATGCCCGTCACATGAATATGCACATGCCGCATGCGACACCCCTCATCAAAACCGACCAAAAAGGGACAGGTTTATTTTGGTAGGTAAAACTTCTAAACCTGCCAAAACAAACCTGTCCCTATTTGGCAGGTGCGCTGCGGGAAATCCCGCTACAGCCCCAGGCTCTGCTTGGTGGCGGCGCACGTGAGCTCGCCGTGCTTAACGCCGCGCAGGCCCAGCAGGCGGTCGGCTAGTTCGTAGACGCGCTCGCCGCGACCCTTGAGTGCCAGGATTTCCAAGCAGTTGTGGTGATCCAAATGCACGTGCATCGTCGATACGATCTCGTCGGTGTAGTCGTGCTGCACCTCGTCCAGGCGGCGCGTCAGATCGCCGGTGTGATGGTCGTAGATCATGGTGAGCGACCCGATAACGTGCTCATCGGGCGTGCGCATCTGCTCTTTGGCGATCGAGGCGCGAATCAGGTCGCGCACGGCCTCGGATCGGTTGGCCACGTCGCCGCGGCGTGCGATCTGCTCGTCAAAACGGCGCAGCAGGTCGTCGGGTGCGGTAACCGAAAAACGGACCAGCTCGGAGCCGGAGCCACTACAGTGGCAGCCCGCGTCACCGTCCGCCCCGTGCGGATGCTCGTGCTCGTACCCGCAGCCGTGCTCGTGTTCGGCCACCTTACACCAGCTTCACGGAGCCGACGGAGTTGTGGTCGGCCTCGATGGCTTCCTCGTAGCCCTCGAGTGCGTCGTGGGCCTCGTGCAGCGCGGCCATGGCGGCCTCGAGCTTGGCGCCGATGCGCTCCATGTCAAAATTCTCGGTCGTATGCAGCAGCTGATGGCTCCACTCGTGAGCGAGCTCGATGGTGTCGTCGACCTGCTTGACGCTCATGGCAAGCTGGCTCATGTTCATTCCAACATCATGCATGGGAAATCTCCTTTTGTATGGGGCAGTTCAGTGGTTCAGATTTTACTACGCCCGCTCTGCGCGCAGCTGCATAAGAAAACGGGTACGAGTCTGTGCGACCCGCACCCGTTCACTGGGGGCTGTTTGTGACTACCATACTATCCGTGGTTGCACTCGGTGCATTCAGAAGTCCGGCGAGCGGCGTAAAAGCGCTCATGGACGGCAGGCAGACGGCAACATGTAACAAGCGTATTACAGATGCTTTTCCAGCAGCGCCTGCAGCCTCGCCTTGGGCAGAGCGCCAACCGAGCGGTCAATCTCCTCGCCGTTCTTAAACACAATCAGCGTGGGGATGCTCATGACGCCATACTTCATGGCCAGGTCCTGGTTGTCGTCGACGTTGCACTTGGCAACGGCGAGCTTGCCCGCCAGCTCATCGGCAACCTCGTCAACGATGGGCGAGAGGGATCGACAGGGCCCGCACCACGGTGCCCAAAAATCGACCAGCACGGGCAGGTTGTCGTTAACGATGGAATCGAAGTTCTCGGGGGTAATCTGATTAATGTCAGCCATGGTGACCTCCATAATGCGACGCGGCTTGGCCGCGTAAAACTCAGTACGACCGTGCTTATACCCAGCCGCCCGCAACGCAACCACTCGCGGGCAGCTCTTTTATATAATGGTGGGCACGCAAACGATTGGAGAGCGCATGTCCACGTCACAAAGCCAGAAAAAAGAAGTCATCGCCCAGGCGGCCGAGCAGGAGCTCACATCGCTTGCGGTCCGTGGCGTGCGTATTGCGGGCAACGCGTGCTCGCCGATCGTGCTGGTCAAAGGCGATTTGGACGAGGCCGAGCGTTCGGGCGGCGAGCTTGCCGCCGGCCCGGATGGCGCGGCGTTGCGCAAGGCGCTTGGGGCCATCGGCTACGCGCCCGAGGATTTTTGCGTGCTGGCAAGCGTCGCCGGCGTGGGTGACGGAGCGGTCGCGGTGGGCGAGACTCTGCCGTGCGAGCTGTTCCGTGAGGCGCTTGAGGCTTTGGACCCCGAGGCAGTGCTACTGCTCGACAACAACGCGGCTGACGCCATGCGCGAGACCTACGCCGATATGCTCGTGGCGATCGATGACTTCGACACCGCCATGCTCAAGCCCGGCTTGGTCGCCCATGTGCAGGGTCGCCGCGTGCTCGCGCTCGACGGTTTTGAGGCGGCGCTCACTGACAAAGCCGCCAAGCAGCGCATGTGGGCATACATCAAGCAGCTGACCCCGGCGGCCGCTCCGCTGTAGCGGATTGGCGTCGGCGAGCGATTGTCTGGCGGGCAAGGCACGCCTCGAGATCGGCGCCGCACTTCTACATCACAGCGCGCAGCTCAAACCGATCGCCGTTAATGCGGAACTGACAGTTGCCGTTCATGCGCTCCACGGCAAGTTTGATGCTCCTGGTGCCAAAGCCGTGGCCCGCATGCCGGGTCACGGGCATGCCGTCGACCATGCGCGGCGCGCGGTCAAACGTGTTGGAAACTAACAGCAGCAGCTGGCCGTCCTCTAATCGCAGGTCAAAGTCGACGAATCGCTTTCCTTGGGGTGCGGCGCTTGCGGCGGTGATAGCGTTTTCCAAGGCATTTGAGAGCACGCTAAACAGGTCGGCGTCACCTACGTGGATGGTTTCGGGTACGGCGGCGCGCAGGTTGGCGGCAATGCCGTTTCTATTGATATCCGAGTTAAATGACGAAAGCGCGATGTTTACGGTCTCGTTGGCGCAGAAGCGGCGTACGGCGGTGCGATCGCCGGCTTCGCAGAGTTCATCGATGCGTTTGAGCGCCTCGTCGGTGTGGCCCTCCTCAATTAAAGCGGCCAGGCCGCGTAGGAAGTGGCGCATATCGTGGCGAAGAATCGACAGCTCGCGCCCAGATTGACGCCAAGCCTCGAGCTCTTTGATGGCGGCGCTGTCGCGGGTTTCGAGCATCCAGCGCTCTCGCTCAGCGGTTTCCTTTTCTTCGTATTCGCGCAGGTAAACGGCAAGAAACATAAGATAGAAGGCACAGAGCGCAAATGCCAAAAACTCAACCGTTACCACCGAGCCCGAGTGGAACAGCGTGGTGTAGACGTTGGTGGCATAGTCAAAGACGTAATAGACGAGCGGCAGGATTAAAAGGATGCCCAGCTCGGTGGTGCTTTTAATCGCCAAGCGCGGACCGATGTCGCCGGCCCAATGCAACAGGACGGCAAAGACGGCGAGTGTGGTCGCGATGCGCGCCAGATAGTACGCGATCTGAGAATCGGTTGCGGCAAATGCGGCGATGCCCATCCAATTGCTGAACTGGCAGCTCAGATAGGCACTCGTAATGCCGAGCACGGCAAGCAGCGGGCTCAGGCGGTAGCGCGCGCACAAATAGATGACGAGCGGCAGATGCACGACGAGCGGATATACCTGGCGGGCAAAAAGCTCGCCGCCGACGGCATTGGCGAGGCCAAATGCGCATCCGGTTACGGCACCGACCAACACCAGTTCAAGCGCATGACGCCGGTTGATCTCGACACCGCACAGCGCCGCCGAGGCAAAGACGCCAAAGAGTAGCGTCGTGGCGTGGTGGATTGCCCAAAGGACCATTTCGACCGAGGAGACCATCAGTGTCTCCCACCCTCAAAGCGCGCCGCAAAGTAGGCGTCTTGGAATCCCTGCTTGCAGCTGCGCGAAAGCGGGATGCACGTGCCCGAGCGCATGACGATGTCCGTGCGGTCAAAGTGATCGATATTGCGCAGGTTGACCTGGTAGCTGCGGTGGCATTTAAAGAAGACCGCGTTTTGCTCCAAGCGGTCCTCGACGCTGCGGAACGACTCGAGTGCCTCGATATCGCGTCCGTCGCGCAGGTGGAAGACCACGTGCTTGTTGCGCGCCTCGGCATATTCGATGTCGGACAGGCGCAGGGCGTGGTAGCCAAAGGAAGTTTTGATCACGAGCTCGTCGGTTGCCGCCGGGCGCATGCTCGAAAGCTCGTCGAGTAACTGCGCCAGGCGTTCGTAAGTCACGGGCTTGAGCAGATAGTCGAAGGCGCGGACCTCGTAGGATTCAAGCGCGAACTCGGGCGACGAGGTGAGGAACACCAGGCGCACGGCGGTGTCGGCCTGGCGCAGTTCGCGTGCGGTGTCCATGCCGTTGACGAGCGGCATGATCATATCGAGCAAGATGATGTCGGCGCGCGATGCGGCATGGCGGGCCAGCAGGTCCTCACCACGCGTGACGAGCGCAACATCGACCGCCGTGCCCGTCTCGCTCGACCAACGGTCGATCATCCGGTGCAGTCTATCTAGAAAAGCGACGTCGTCGTCGCAGGCAATAATCTTGAGCATTCTGAGCCCCCTTAGTAGTTCGATTTTGCCACATTGGGTGCGGACCGTTTGCGCCCCACGGCGTGCAACTCGCGCCAAGCGGTATTGCGGTGGCGAAAGATGCCTCCTGCGCCATCGAGAGCTCAGCTATCCTCAGCTTGCCAGTTCGAATATGGACATGCCACATGACTGAATCTTTATTTCAACTTTACACCTAGGTTTACAGCTGTCTTGTCAGCTGTAAACCTAGGTGTCATACTAAAGCTCCAAGATTCGCCAAAAGAGAGGGGCCTTGATGGCACAGAGCGCGAACATGGATGCATCGGAGCTTGCACGCGATATCGCGGCCGGCCTGGCATCGGCAACGACGGCAACGGAGCGTGCGGCACTGGTGCCCGCAGAGCTCGTCGAGGCCATTCATCAACTAAAAACCCAACGTGACGCGGTGATCCTGGCGCACTATTACGTGGCGCCCGAGGTTCAAGCCGTTGCCGATTACGTCGGCGATAGCTTCTACCTGGCAAAGCTCGCCAAAAGCCTGCCGCAGCAGACCATCGTGTTGTGCGGCGTGGAGTTTATGGGCGAGAGCGCCAAGCTGCTCAATCCCACTAAGACCGTGCTGCTGCCCGAGCCGGGCGCGGACTGTCCCATGGCGCACATGGTCAAGCGCGAGACGGTCGACGCGGCGCGCGCCGAGTACGGTGACGACCTGGCCGTGGTGTGCTACGTCAACTCCACGGTCGAGATCAAGAGCTGGAGCGACGTGTGCGTCACCAGCTCCAACGCCGTTAAGATCGTGTCCGAGCTGCCGCAGCAGCATATCCTGTTCATTCCCGACCAAAACCTGGGCCGCTTCGTAGCCGAGCAGGTGCCGCAAAAGCACGTCATCCTCAACAACGGCTACTGCCCGCGCCATCACATCATCACCGTCGAGCAGATCGTCGACGCGACGGAGGCCCACCCCGACGCGCTCGTGCTGGCGCACCCCGAGTGCAAGGCCGACGTTCTGGCCGAGGCCGACTACATCGGCTCCACCGCCGGCATCATCAAGTATGCCGAGGAGTCCGACGCGAGCGAGTTCATTATCGTGACGGTCCGTGGCGTGCTCTACGAGCTCGAGCGCCGCTGCCAGGGCACCGGCAAGAAGTTCTACTTCCCCGTGGTGCAGCCCACCTGCGTCAACATGGATCTCATCACGCTCGAAAAGCTCGTGCGCTGCCTGGAGACGGGCGAGGGCGAGGTGCAGATCGGCGTCTCGGACGAGGCAGCAGACCAGGCCAAGCTCACGCTCGACCGTATGCTCGAGTACGCAGCACGCTAGAACAATGTTGCATGAGGGGCGGTCCCTTATGTCACATTCAAGGGAGAGGATTCCTGTGGAAACCAAGCAATACCCCGATATGGAGTGCGACGTCGTCATTGCCGGCTGCGGCGTGGCGGGTCTGTACGCGGCCCTCAATCTGCCGACGAGCACGCGCGTGATCATGCTCTCCAAGGGCGCGGTCGATGAGTGCGATTCGATGCTCGCGCAGGGCGGCATTTGCGTGCTGCCCGAAGGCTCGGACTACGATGCCTTCTTTGAGGACACCATGCACGCCGGCCACTACGAGAACCGCCGCGAGAGCGTCGACATTATGATTCGCTCGAGCCGCTCGGTCATCAACGACCTGCTGGCGATGGGCGTGGACTTTGAGCGCAAGGCCGACGGCGGCCTCGACTTTACCCGCGAGGGCGCGCACAGCCGCCCACGCATTGCCTTCCATGCCGATATCACCGGCAAGGAGATTACGACCAAGCTGCTTCAGGCTGTCCGCAAGCTGGACAACGTGCAGATTTTGGAGCACGTGGCCATGACCGACATCCTGACGGGCGAGCGTGATGGCGTTACGGTGTGCACCGGCGTCGTTGCCGTTCCCGTGGACGAGGACAACTCGGTTCGTCCCGCCGACGAGCTGGCAAACGCCGCCGAGGGCGTGCATGCCAGCGAGCCGTTTAAGATTCATGCCCGCCACACGCTGTGGGCGACGGGTGGCATCGGCGGCGTGTACGATCACTCCACCAACTATCCGCAGCTCACCGGCGACGCCTGCTACATCGCGCAGGAGCACGGCATTACGATGGAGCATCTGGACTACGTGCAGATTCACCCCACGGGATTGTTCTCGCCGCAGCCGGGCCGCACCTTTCTGATCAGCGAGAGCTGCCGCGGCGAGGGCGCGATTCTGCTCAACGCCGCTGGTGAGCGCTTTACCGACGAGCTTCAGCCGCGCGATGTGGTCGCCGCCGCTATTCGCGAGCAGATGAAGCAGGACGGTACCGAGCACGAGTGGCTGAGCTTTGCCCCCGTCGAGCGCGACGTGGTGACCGGGCACTTTGCCAACATCCGCGCGCGCTGCCTGGAGGACGGCCGCGACATCTTGGACGAGCCCATTCCCGTTACGCCGACGCAGCACTACTTTATGGGCGGCGTATGGGTCGACAAGGACGGCCGCACTTCGATGCCCGAGCTCTACGCCGCGGGCGAGACGGCCTGCAACGGCGTTCACGGCAAGAATCGCCTTGCATCAAACAGCCTGCTCGAGGCGCTGGTTTGGGGTCGTCGCGCCGCGTGGTATATGCGTACCGGCGAGTCGCTGGCCGTGGAGCAGGCGGGCGATCCCGCGCTCGATGGCCGTCATCGCACCCTGAGCGCCGACACCCTGGCAATCGATGATTTGGCCCGTGCCGCCGGCACGCAGGCCGTGGAGGAGTAGACCATGAATCCCATTACCATGAAGCTCGTCGTCGATGATCTGATTCTGCAGGCCCTGCGCGAGGACATCACGTTCGAGGACGTGAGCACGGCGAGCGTGTGTCCCACGGCGCGCCCCGCCACGGTGGAGCTTATCGCCAAGGCCGACGGCATCATCGCCGGCTTGGATGTGTTTGCCCGCACCTTTGAGTTGCTGGATCCGCAGAGCTCGGTGCTGCTCGACGTTGCCGATGGCGACGAGGTGCACGCCGGCGACCATGTGGGTCAGGTGCGCGGCGACGCGCGCGTGCTGCTTTCGGGCGAGCGTGTGGCGCTCAACTACCTGCAGCGCATGAGCGGCATCGCTACCTATACGCACCAGATGGCTGCAGCGCTCGAGGGCACCAAGACCGTGCTCGTCGACACGCGCAAGACCACGCCGGGTATGCGCGTGTTTGAGAAGGCGGCGGTCGAGATCGGCGGCGGCAGCAACCACCGCTACAACCTGTCGACGGCCGTCATGCTCAAGGACAACCACATCGATGCCGCCGGTGGCGTGGCGCGCGCGATCGAGATGGCGCGCGCCCATGCGTCGTTTACCACGACGGTCGAGATTGAGTGCGAGAACCTGGACATGGTGCGCGAGGCTGTGGAGGCCGGCGCCGACATCATCATGTTCGACAACATGACCCACGACGATATGGCTGCCGCGATTGAGCTTATCGCCGGCCGCGCCAAGACCGAGTGCTCGGGCAACGTGGACGTCAGCAATATCCGCGCGCTCGCCGACCTGGGCGTTGACTTTATTAGCTCGGGGGCGCTGACTCACTCTGCGCCGATTCTCGACCTCTCGCTTAAGCACCTGCGTCTGCTGGACGGTAAATAATGAACGCCCGCGAGCGTCGTCGTGCCATCATGGCCGTGCTCGAGGGGGCCAAGGGGCCCGTATCGGGCAGCGCGCTTGCCCGCGAGGTGGGTGTGAGCCGCCAGATCGTGGTGCAGGACATCGCCCTGCTGCGCGCCGATGGGCACGATATCGTGGCGACCAACCGCGGCTACGTGCTGCAGGAGGCGCCCAGCAGCCCCGCCGTGCCTACGCGCTTGGTCAAGGTTCGCCACAGCGTGGAGCAGGCAGGCGATGAGCTCACGAGTATCGTCGACGCGGGTGGCGCCGTGCTCAACGTGATCGTCAACCATCGTGTGTACGGCAAGATCACGGCCGACCTGGACATCCGCAACCGCCGCGATGTCGAGCGCTATCTGCGCGATATCGAGAGCGGCAAGAGCTTTCCGCTGCTAACGGTGACGAGCGGCTATCACTTCCATCGCATTGCGGCGGAGGACGAACAGACCCTCGACGAGATCGAGGCCATGCTCAAGGAAAAAGGCTACTTGGCAGACCTGATGCCCTACGAGGACGATTTGTCCTAGTCGACGCCGCATCTATAAGTTGCGGTGAAATAGTTCCTAAAATCGGCATCCAAGCCATAAAACAGGAACTATTCCACCGCAACTGCCAAGGGTCCCCCTCCAAATTAGCTGCCCATATAAGCAAAAGGAGGCCTCCGCGGCGATGCGGAGGCCTCCTTTTTTGTGCACGGTGTACTTTTGAGTGTGCAAGTGGGGAGTTGTTACTCCTCGACGATCTCGGTGATCGCGCCAGCGGGGCAAGCGTCCTGGCAAGCGCCACAGGCGACGCAGGAGTCCTCGTCAGCGACGGTAGCGACGTCCTGGAGCTCCAGAACGCCAGCGGGGCAGGAGTCGACGCAAACGCCACAAGCGATGCACTCGTCGGCATCAATTACGGGATGAGCCATGGTAGTTTCCTCTCTGTTGACCGACGCTACAGGCGATGCGCGCCGGTTTGATTCGGGCAAAAACATACCACGGGAGCGACCGTTTGCAATACCCTCTGGCCGGCATCTTCATACCGTTCGCCGAGTATGCCACGGCTTACTAAAAAACATGCAGGTGAGGCCGATGAGCTGCGCAAATGTTAGCTAAAGGTGACTTGAAATATTGGGCGATTGAGCGAGCTTGCGGAAACCGCATCCCGTAATCTACGTCCAAAATGGGTCGTGCTTTCCGGTTGAGCCTTCTGGCGGAAACTGCGTCCCGGAATCGGTGCTCAAACCGGGATGTAGTTTCCGGTCGAGCCTTCAAGAGGAAACTGTGTCCCAGAATTCATGCTCAAAACGGGCCGCGCTTTCCTCGGGGTCGCCCAAGACCGTTCCGTGCGGCTCCGGACTCAAGCCTCAGCCATCTCTACATAGATCTCGATAGATTTGCCGAGAACTCAATCAGCGCATCTACCTGCGCATTTAAGGACCTAAACTCTCAGCAATAAGAAATCTTATATGAATTGACTTAGATTTTGTATATTCCGGCCCATAAGGGGATACACTACATCCTGAAAGACAAGCCGAAACACCGCTTGGCAGACCGCCGAGTCGGTGCAAACGCACAAGAGAGAGGGAATTTCTAATGAGTAAGATTCTTGGTATCGACCTTGGTACTACTAACTCCGCTATGGCCGTTCTCGAGGGCGGTTCTCCGACCATTATCGTGAACGCCGAGGGCGACCGCACCACCCCGTCCGTCGTGGGCTTCCGTGCCGACGGCGACCGCGTCGTGGGTAAGGCCGCTAAGAACCAGGCTGTCACCAACCCCAAGAACACCGTGTTCTCCATCAAGCGCTTCATGGGCCGCAAGTACTCCGAGTGCACCTCCGAGATCAAGACCGTGCCGTATGAGGTCAAGGAGGGCCAGGGTGGCCGTGCCGTCGTCGACATCGAGGGCAAGGACTACACCGCCGAGCAGGTGAGCGCCATGGTGCTCGCCAAGATGAAGGCCGACGCCGAGAAGTATCTGGGCGAGACCGTCACCGACGCCGTCATCACCGTCCCGGCCTACTTCAACGACGCCCAGCGTCAGGCCACCAAGGATGCCGGTAAGATCGCCGGCCTCAACGTCAAGCGTATCGTCAACGAGCCGACCGCTGCTGCCCTGGCCTATGGTCTGGACAAGCAGGGCACCGACCAGCGCATCTTGGTCTTCGACCTGGGCGGCGGCACCTTCGACGTCTCCATCCTCGACCTCGCAGACGGTGTGTTTGAGGTTCTGTCCACCTCGGGCGACAACCACCTGGGCGGCGACGACTGGGATCAGCGCGTCATCGACTGGATGGCCGACAAGTTCCAGCAGGAGAACGGCGTCGATCTGCGTCAGGACCCCATGGCCCTGCAGCGTCTGAAGGAGGCCGCCGAGAACGCCAAGAAGGAGCTCTCCGCTGCCCAGCAGACCACCATCAACCTGCCGTTCATTACCATGAACCAGTCCGGCCCGCTGCACCTCAACTACACGCTGACCCGCGCCGAGTTCGAGAAGATTACCCGCGACCTGCTCGAGCGCTGCAAGCAGCCTGTCACCAATGCCCTGCGCGACGCCAAGCTTAAGCTCTCCGATCTGACCGAGGTCATCCTCGTCGGCGGCTCCACCCGTATGCCCGCCGTTCAGGAGCTCGTCAAGACCATGACCGGCAAGCAGCCCAACATGTCCGTGAACCCCGACGAGGTCGTTGCTGACGGCGCTGCCGTCCAGGGCGGCGTGCTCACCGGCGACGTCGAGGGCATCCTGCTGCTCGACGTTACCCCGCTGTCGCTGGGCGTCGAGACCATGGGCGGCATCATGACCAAGATGATCGACCGCAACACCACGATTCCGACCTCCAAGACCGAGGTCTACTCCACCGCTGCCGACAACCAGACCAGCGTCGAGATCAACGTGCTCCAGGGCGAGCGCGAGCTTGCCCGCGACAACAAGTCGCTCGGTAAGTTCCAGCTGACCGGTATCCCGGCTGCCCGTCGCGGCGTGCCGCAGATCGAGGTTACCTTCGACATCGACGCCAACGGCATCGTCAAGGTCTCCGCTAAGGACAAGGGCACCGGCAAGGAGCAGCAGATCACCATTTCTGGCTCCACTGCTCTGTCCGACGACGAAGTCGATCGTATGGTCAAAGACGCCGAGGCTCATGCCGAGGAGGACAAGAAGCAGAAGGAAGAGGTCGAGGTCCGCAACCAGACCGACAGCCTGTGCTACTCCACCGAGCAGACCCTCAACGAGCTGGGCGACAAGGTTTCCGCCGACGTGAAGTCCAAGGCCGAGGCCGCTATCGCCGACGCCAAGAAGGCGCTCGAGGGCTCTGACGTCGAGGCCATCAAGGCTGCCGGCGAGTCCCTGCAGTCTGTGGCCTACGAGCTGGCCCAGGTTGTCTACGCCGACGCT